>CAYUNA010000694.1:0-2959 GCA_964445895.1 uncultured Saprospiraceae bacterium
CCATCCTTTTTTTCATTCATTTGCTTCAATTGTTCCTCGATTTTTTCTTCCTGACGCTTTAAACGTTTCTCCTCTTCTTCCAACTCTTTTTTGCGTTTTTCCTTTAACCGACGACGACGGTCTTTCCAGCTTTTTACAATAAAATCATACGTAAAAATCAGCGTGAATGCTTGATAGCGAGTAGTGACGGGTCCATTTCCACTAAATTCAAACAGATTTTCTTGAGTGATGTTGTTCAAATCAACCACTCGCGTATTTGTTTCTTTGAAACCAAAAGCATAATCCAAACCCAACGAAAATTGGTTATTCCAAGCCGTGAAAAATCCTCCACAAGAAAGATGGAAAATATTAGGAGAGGTACTCAAAAAGCTTAACGTTTGAAAATTAGGATCAAGCCGACGCTGGTTGAAGTCCGTTCGAGCTCCCCATATCATGGTTACTCTATCGTTGTATTTTGTTTGCAATCCGAGGGCGATATTCAATACTGCTTTTTCTCCTGCATTTACCAAAAAACGATTTAAAAATATTTCATTGGCTTCTCCATTAAACGGGTCGTCTTCATCGTCGATAATCGTGTAAGGTTCTACTTCCGTAAAATATTCTGCTGCTACCGAAACACGCGTTCGATTAATCGTAAAATCAAAGCCAAGTCCAAAAGACCAGGGCGTATGATATTCAACTAAATCTGCACTTTTCAAGTTAGAAATCAGCGCAACACTATCCTGTGAGAAGACTTTCAAATCATCCAAATCGTAGCTTGCTCCGTCTAAGAAATATTTGTAAATTGGGGTCGTTGCAGTCAATCCAATTTTGACATTTCCAAGAGTCGCAGAAAGACCAAATTTGGTTAACAATCCGCCCTTAAAACTAAAGTTATATCGAACTTTTGACCGCCATGCTAAAGATAATTCAAAGGGGTTATCTTTAGGAACAATTTCTTTCTGTACTGATAATAAAGCGTTTTCAGAGTGCATTACAGCAAACTGAGTCGCTCCCAACGATAATTTATCATTTAAGCGATACGCCATTCCATAACCAAACCATCGCTGGTTTACTCTTCGACTAAAGTCTAAGTTACCAATAAAGAGAAAATTTTCCTGATTTTTGACTGGTCCGGTTTCTCGACTACGTGCCCCCAGATTAGATTTAAAGCGAGTAAAAGACGTAAAAGCTGCCTTAATTTTTTTATTGCTAAAAGGTCGTAATCCAACCGCCGCAAAACCTGGGTTAAATCCAAGATTTCTATTGCGCAAAGTGTTGCCTGAGCCAAGATAATTTTCTGTTTTTAAAACAGAATAAGATGGCGTAAAAAATGTCAAAGAGACCCCAAAATCCTCGCCATTGTCCATTGCCCCTGGGTTATAATAAACTGCCGTTTCGTCGTCTGTTGAAGCAATTACTGCTCCATTGAGAAGTAACCCTTTTGCTCCATATTGATGTGTCCAATAGTGGGCGTCGTTTTGACCATTGACACTAAAAACGGTGAACCCGATTAGGATAAATCCAAGTCCTTTTCGTAATAAAAACTTCATCAATCTTTTCGATTTTTCGTACCTTTTTTCAAATAAAAAGCCGTGAGTAGGAACACTACACACGGCTCTTTATAATAAATTTTAGAGCCTATTTTTTAAACTCCAAAATCGTCTTTTCAATAATGTCGCAACACTCATGAATTTGCTCTACAGTCATCACCAATGGTGGCGCAAATCGAATGATGTTGCCATGCGTCGGTTTCGCTAATAATCCATTCTCTTTCATAGCGACACATATATCCCAAGCCGTGCTACTTTCAGGGGTATCATTTATCAAAACGGCATTCAACAAACCTCGTCCACGAACCAAATTTACCAAATCAGAATTTTCGGCTAAATTGTTCATTCGGTTACGGAAAATTGAACCTAAACGCCGAGCATTGTTCATCAATTTTTCATCAACAACTACTTTCAATGCCTCAACTGCCACAGCGCAACCAATTGGGTTTCCACCAAAAGTACTGCCGTGTTGACCTGGTTTAATCACATTCATAATGTCATCATCTGCCAAAACCGCAGATACTGGATAAGCCCCACCAGACAACGCTTTTCCAAGAATCAAAATATCTGGACGCACATAAGTGTCTTGTTGTTCACAACGATTTGCGCAAGTACAATCGCCACAAACCGCCAGTAAGCTGCCCGTCCGTGCGATACCCGTTTGGATTTCATCCGCAATGAAAAGCACGTTGTGTTCTTTACACAATGCCGCACATTGCTCAATAAAATCAGCAGCCGGAGTATAAACGCCCGCTTCTCCCTGAATTGGTTCGACCATAAAACCAGCTACATTTGCGCCATGCTCTTTTAGCGTAGCAGCCAACGCATCGACGTCGTTGTAAGGAATCGACACGAAACCTGGTGTGTAAGGTCCAAATTTACCCTTCGCATCTGGATCAGAAGAGAACGAAATAATTGTGGTCGTTCGTCCGTGAAAATTTTGACCACAAACAATAATTATAGCTTGGTTGTCTGCAATTCCTTTCTTTTCATAACCCCACTTTCGACAGATTTTAATCGCTGTCTCCACACCTTCTGCGCCCGTATTCATTGGCAATACTTTGTCGAAACTAAAGTAGCTCGTCAAAAACTCTTCATACGGACCTAATTTATCGTTGTAAAACGCACGAGAAGTTAGCATCAAAGTTTCAGCTTGTTCTTTTAGCGCATTAACGATTCTTGGATGGCAATGTCCTTGGTTAACAGCCGAATATGCTGATAAAAAATCATAATATCTCTTACCTTCTACATCCCATACATACACCCCTTCACCTTTTGCTAAGACAACTGGCAATGGGTGATAATTGTGCGCACCGTATTTATCTTCTTGTTGAATAAAGTCCTGAGAGGACACTTGCACTTCGTTAGTCATAAACTTTAATTTTATTTGGTAGAATATTTTTTCAATGCCGCGCTACTTAGGAACG
>CAYUNA010000695.1:0-2956 GCA_964445895.1 uncultured Saprospiraceae bacterium
CTTAACGAGAAAAATTGCCAAATATTAGACAATGAGCCAAATATTTTCGCCACGAAATGTGCAAAGTGCGTAACATCAGTTAATTGACTATTTTCGCCAAACCACACCAACAATTTTCCATGAAAAAATATCTACTACTCTACTCGTTTCTTTGTTTTTCTGTCTTTTGTTTTGCCAATAAAGGTATTGACCCGCTAAAAAAACAGACGACTGCCAACCGAATTGAAACAACTATCAATATAGATGGCAACCTGGATGACCTCGCTTGGCGCAATGCAAAAAAAGCAGATAATTTCATTCAAAATGTACCAAATCCAGGTGTTGAGGCAATGCAAAAGTCAGAGGTCAAAATTTTGTACGACGATGGAGCTATCTACATCGGAGCAACCCTTTACGATACGCATCCGGACAGCATTCAAAAACAGCTTTCTGAACGGGATAATTTTGGCAATACAGACTGGTTTGGAATTACGATTGATGCGTATCAAGATGGAATAAACGGTGTTGGTTTTTTGGTGACGCCTGCGGGTGTCCAGTTGGATATTAAATATTTTGCAGGTAACAATAGTGGCATGTTTTCAGGAGATAGAAATTGGGATGCAGTATGGATTAGTGAATCTAAAATCACGGAAGAAGGCTGGACAGTGGAGATGAAAATCCCCTACTCTGCTATCCGTTTTCCTGCGGAAGTTGACCAAGTTTGGAATATTAATTTTGCCCGTCAAGTACGCCGAAACCGCGAGTTGAGCTATTGGAATCCCGTCGATCCGAAACAAAACGGGATGCTACAACAATCGGGTCAAGTAAGCGGTATATCTAATATAAAATCTCCCGTTCGGCTTTCTGCGACACCATTTTTGGCAGTTTATGGTGACTTGTATCATGATAAAAATGGAACACCACAAAATAGTTGGAGTCGGTCATTCAGTGGCGGTATGGATGTAAAATATGGTATCAATGATGCATTTACTTTGGATATGACGTTGATACCTGATTTTGGGCAAGTGCAATCTGATAATCAGGTACTTAACTTATCTCCGTTTGAGGTACGTTTTGATGAAAACCGACAATTTTTCACAGAGGGCGTTGAATTATTTAATAAAGGAAACCTCTTTTATTCGCGGCGCGTTGGTGGGCGACCTGTCGGCTTTTTTGACGTTAGCGGGGAAGTTTCAGATGGAGAAGTCATTATTGAAAATCCACGAGAATCGCAATTGTACAATGCCACCAAGATATCAGGACGAACGACAAAAGGACTGGGTGTAGGCGTATTTAATGCCATTTCAAAGAATACATATGCGACCTTGGAAGACAGCCTTTCGGGCAACCGCCGACAGGTTTTAACGAATCCGCTGACGAATTATAATGTGGTGGTTTTTGACCAAAATTTAAAAAACAACTCCTATATCACTTTTCTAAATACGAACGTGCTGCGTGAAGGCGGTTTTTACGATGCCAATACAACAGGAACCGTCTTTGATTTGAGAAATAAAGCACAGAGTTATGCTTTGAATGGAAAATTTGCGGTTAGCCAAAAATACTACGAAGACACCGACAATGTTTTTGGACATACTGTAAATGCTTCCTTTCAAAAAATTAGTGGAAACTGGCGATTTGGGGCTGGCTATAATGAAGAAAGTGATACTTACGACGTTAACGATTTGGGGTTTTTGTTTGCCAATAATGAACGGTCAAGTTGGGCGAATGTGACGTACAATTACTTCGAGCAATTTTCGGTTTTTCGACGCCTGGGCACGGGTCTTTTTGTGGATTATGAGCGATTGTATGCACCTGACAAATTTGTGAATGTCGGCGTTGGTGCTGATATTTTTTTGGTGTCGAATGATAACTATGGAATGGGCATCGACATTTTTGCGCGACCGTATGAAGGGTATGATTATTTTGAACCTCGAACAAGTGATTTTAGTCGTTTCTATAGAATTTCGCGACGCATGAATTTTAGCGGATTTGTGTCTTCTAACTATAATAAAACCTTCTATTTTGACATTCGCACTAATTTTACTGCTTATGCAGAAGATGGGCGCAATCGTTTCAATATCAACTTCGAACCTGTCGTACGCGTGAATGATAAATTTACTATCGGACTCGATATTAGCAGCCGAAACCACTGGAATGATGAGGGGTATGTGACGACTTTGAAGCAGGATGATAAGGAAGACGATATTATTTTTGGTCGACGTGATAATATTGAATTTCAAAATATTCTGGAATCAACTTACACCTTTAATAACAAAATGTCGTTGACGCTTAGATTGCGGCATTATTGGGCGAAGGCTGAGTATTCTTCGTTTCACCTATTGAGAGAAGATGGAGAATTGACTGCTTCTGATTATAATGAATTTAGCGATAACAGCTTCAATTCTTTTACAATTGACGCGGTTTATCGTTGGCGATTTGCGCCGGGAAGCGATATTTTTATCGTTTGGAAAAACAATACTACACAGTTTGATTCGGGGCAAGAAGATGTTCGATATCGATATTTAGATGGCACAAAACAGTTGCGGGATATTCCGGCATTGAATAGTTTGTCTTTTAAAATTATTTATTTTTTAGATTATTTGAGCTTAAAAAAGGGATAAGTAAAGACCGTTTTGCTCCCTCAAACTCCCTTTGATAAAATTCAAGGGAATTTGAGGGATAAAAAGCGTTTGCAAAAACGCTTTTATCCCTCTTTAACCCCACACGCGTTGCCGCAAGCAACGCGCACTATTTTTTATTGGAGGTCGAAAATTTGCAATTTTCTCCCTCCTGAAAAGTCAATTAAACTTTTATTACACTGTAATAAAGTTTCTGCTTTGCTACAAAGTTTAATTTTATCCTTAAAAAAATTCGACTTTGGATACCACCAAATTTCAACCTCAAACTCATAGAAAAGACCTAAGCAATACAAAAGTTAAGATTTTTTACCGAAAAAAATAAAACATTTTCTAATTTT
>CAYUNA010000696.1:0-2955 GCA_964445895.1 uncultured Saprospiraceae bacterium
GCAACGCGCACTATTTTTTATTGGAGGTCGAAAATTGCAAATTTTCGACCTCCTGGTAATTTAAATAAACTTTTGTTACACTGTACTTAGGAACTACGGTATGCACACAAATTACCTTGATTAAAAATCAGATAGCATTTTATACATTTTCTATCTTTTGCTCCGTCTAAAAAAAAGAAAATCGTGGTGCGGGCGGATAGAAAAAGGTTAAAGAACTGGATTGTATTTGGCGTTCCTCAATATCAGTTTTTAATTAATTTTAGACTTCTACTAATTTCATTTCCAGCCTGTATTTGCACAAAATAAACGCCATTCGGTAACGCTTCATTGACAACTACTTTCCCCATCTTATTACCAATTCTTTCTGTATAAACAGCTTTTCCAAACACATCCACTATCAATAATTGAGCGATATTGTCTATGTCTTTCAAATCATAGTTCACGAAAAATTCACCAGAGGTTGGATTGGGAGAAACGCTCAAATTTACATCCTCCAAAAAGGCGTCATTTATACCATTAGGTTCTGCATCAAATGCTTCGAAAAAATCCACCGCCGCTTCGGTAACGTCACCTTGTGAATTGGTTTCGATTTCGATAATCAATCTCATTGTTGCTGTTGGTGTGATGACGTCTTCTACTGAAACTGAAACCTGAGAGAAGGAAGGTACATCAAATAGACTACCAGTGACATCCTCAAAAACGGTCACCGTATCTTGTCCATTCGTGAGTTTGGCTACCAAAGCATCGTCGCCCGGAGGTGGATAACCACCGCCCTGTGGAGGAAATATAGAGTACAACCATGTATAAAAACTTACAACTGGAAAGTTCATATTCGTCATATCAAACTCCGGTGAAATAATCGCTGTTGTTGCATCTGGACCACCGACAAAAACGCTTTCATTAAGACTAGTAGAAGCACCCGTGATATAGCAGTGATTGCCCAAATCTCCAATAAAATCATTGGCTGGCTGAATCGGGAAACCAAGCCCTGGAACTTCGTAACTGACAGCGAAAATGCGTTCAAAATTACCTTGAAAAGCATCATCAACAACTTCCCAGCCTAAATCTAATGAAAATACATCTTCATACCCCTCTTCCAGTTCAGTTATCCCCAAGTTTGGGGCATTAACATCTAAAATCAAGCCTAAGCTGCCTTCTGTTTTATAGCCCCAAATGCCGGCATAAAAATCATATTCGCCTTCAAAAACAGTTAAAGTGTAATTACCACCAGCATCCGTGAGGGTATTCCATTCAAAATCAGCGTTAGAAATGCTCACTTGTGCATTAGCAATTGGCTCACCTGTTGCTTCATCAATAACATTTCCATTGACTTCAAAAGGAACCAATGGAACGAGAGCTACATTCAGATTGGTAACTTCTCCATTTTCTAAATCAACCGCAATTGTTTGTGCTTCATAACCTGGTTTGCTTATCAAAATATCATAAGTACCAGCAGTAGCAATACCTGTTTTGTACTCACCTGCCAAGTCAGTTTCTTCTACCGTTGGGTCGGTGACAAAATCAACACTTGCGCCAAAAAGCGGGGCATTATTAGAAGCGTCTGTTACCAAACCTTCCAAGTAGCAAGCCCGCACATAGTTGGGTTCTAAAACAAATAAACCATTGCTTTGGTCTGTCAATAAAACCAGTTGGGATGGCAAAAATGGATACGCACCCCAGGCTCCATCAAAGGTAAATCCTGGTTCTGTAAAAGAATCAAAATAACCCACCTCAATCAAATTATCAGGGCGTGCAGCATCTACCAAAAGGCAGCCATTTCGATAATAAGAAATGATTAAAAAGTCATTCCAGACGTGGACATTATGCGGCGCAATGCCTTCACCTGCGGTTGCTGCGGGTACAAATTGGTCTAATTCCTTGATGTCATTCAAGTCTGAAACATCGTAAGAACCAACCGGTGCATTTCCTACTTCATCGGTTGTAAAAATAGTCAAGCCATCATCCGATAACCAGACATTATGCGTAAAATTGAACGCCGTCGGTTGCGTCGCTTCCAAAGTTACGTTCGTTTTATCCGTCACGTCATACGCGCTAAAAACACCAATATTGATTTCTGCGCTATACGCCAAATTGTCGCGCACATACACATCATGTGAGTATTCAGTCGCACCTACTCCCGCGATAGTGGGCACGCCTGGTTCCGTATCGACATCCAAGAAAATCAATCCGCCACCATTAGAATTACAGCCAGCAAGGTACGCTACTCCAAATTCGTCGATATAAATATTGTGACAAGTATTCAAAGTTGCGCCATCGGGCATTGTTGGATTCCAATTGGTAAATGGTGCTGCATCAGGGAGTTGTGTCAAATCAACAATTAACAGACCGTCGGTTGTACCTGCCTGGTCGGTGGTGACATAGGCAAAATCTTTCCAGGTTTTGATGTCTCGCCAAGTGGATTGTCCGCCTGGAATCATTGCTACTTCTACAGGATTAGCCGGGTCAGCAAGGCTAATGATAGACAAACCGTTGCCCAAACCGACGAGTGCATACTCTGTGCCATCGGGTGCGGTATAGCCCCAAATATCACTGGTATTGGTGTTGTAGGGGACAGTCGATATTTGTGTGAAATTGAGTTGCGCTTGCGTGAAATAGCAAAACGCGAACAAAAAGAGAAAGGTAAATTTTACTTTCATGTTTTAGATTATTATTAGATGAATAGACTTTATTTTCGTGTAACAAAAGTTTTTTTGACATATCACGAGGAAGAAAATTGCAAATTTTCGACCTCCAATAAAGAATAGTGCAGGGTTGTGTAAAAAGGTAGCGGATACCTTTATTTTGTAAGTAATTCAATGTATAAGTTACTGAAAAACAAATTTTAATAAATATCTGGTATCTGCTACCTATTCGTTTTTCGACCTTTTCACACAACCTCTGGTGGGGTTCTTGAGGGATAAAAAGCGTTTGCAAAAACGCTTTTTATCCCTCAAA
>CAYUNA010000697.1:0-2950 GCA_964445895.1 uncultured Saprospiraceae bacterium
CGCTGGTAGATAAGTAGTCGGTCATAGTTTTCTATTTAAAATTTTGTGATTGAAAAGGCTAAAATCTCCCTTTCTTTGATAGTATAAAGATACAACATTTTTACAATAAAACCAAAATAAAACCACAAAAAAACACTAATTTTTTACATTTATTTTTTGCTTATGAGTTAGGTTTTATGCCAGCAAATTTCTACGAATGTGTATCAAATAACGTAAACCCATGAGTTGCCCCGAAGTCCAAAACTAAAAACCAAGTACAGGTAGTGGCAAGTGAAGGGGACTGATGGGGGTTTAGAGGGAGGGCCGCGCCAAGAAAAATACCTAACAACAAACACACGAAAGAGCCGCTAAAAAAGCGACCCCTGCGAACCCACTACCCCGGAACCAGCAGCAGGAGGAAAAGTAGGCACAGCCCACCAAACCGAGAAACCCAAGCCCGACCCCACACACGAAAACCGACCAGCCAAAGCAGCAGGCGCGGGAAAAGACGAGCCAGAACCTTCCACCACAACCAAGGCAGGACAACCCAAACCAACCGCCAGAGCCACCGAACCCCAAGACCCCGAACCACAACCGCGAAAAGACCGCGACGGAGCAACACCCGCAGGACAAGCACCACGAGGAAAAGCAACCAAAACCCCACGAGAAGCAGCAACCGAGCGAACCAAGGCAGCAGAACGAGCAGCAAAGGCCGCACCACCCAAACGCAAAGCCTCAGCAGCGGAAACCGAAAAAACGGAAGCAGAAGGAAACGAGCGACGGACGACCGCATCAACACCAGCAGCACAACCCACCAACACCCGACCCGAAAAAGACGAGCGACCCAACTGGAAACAAAACCCAGCAGCAGAAACCTCGGAAAACGAAGGCGCAACACGCGAACCAGAGAACCCAACAACGGGAAAGGAGGAAACCAAAGACGCAAAAGAAGAAACAGAAGCGGACATAAAAACAAGGACTAAAAGATGAAAAAAAACAGGCAGCAGAACCGCCCAACAACACCACTAAGATACGACAAACAGACAAAAAAACCAAAAAAAAACCACAAAAAAAAGAAGAAAAAAGAGAAAAAAAACGCCGACCCAGCACCGAGCGCGGCAGGGGGAAAGACACGAGCGCAAGGACGAGAAAGAAGCAAAAACAAAGCAAAGCAACCCCACCCAAAAAACCAAGCCCGAAACGACGACAACAATGGGATGGTCTTTAGTGGTATAGCTGTTGTCGTTGTTTCGGGCTGATGTGGGATGGCAAAATCGGCTCGGAAGTCTGGGGGTGAAAAGGGCACCGGCTGCACTTGAGATGGCTTTGTGTGTTTGCAGGGCAGAGAGGGAACACCCCCCAGCGACGAGACGCAAAAAGCATGGCATGAGCTGTTTGGAGATGGCTAGCGATAAGGATGTAGCGGGATTGATTGCGTTTTAGATTTGTGGAGATGGGAATTGAGATGGCCTCCGATGGGATGGCTTTTGTATTGGCTTTGTGATAAGGGTTTCGCGGGCTGAAAAGCGTTGGCTGTTGGATTGGCTTTTCTTTTTAGAATCGTGACAACTTAATTACAGCGAGTAAGTATCTTCCATTGTTAGAACGACAATTATGAGAATTTAAATATCTGATTTGAGGCGTTAAATCAGGCTTCATTTTTTTTAGTCATCGTTCAATATAGCGTCTAATTTTCTTAATTTTTCAGCCGCCTTGTTTTCAGTAGCCAATTCAATGATTGCATTTTGAACCGCATCGGATGCCGATTTTCCTTTGGTCGCATTGTATATCATATCCTTGGTAATTTCAGGATAACGTGCATTAATTATTTTTGCGTAGCCTTTTGGTAAATGACCATTTTCTTTCAAGGCTTTAATTTTCTCTCTGACTAATTTTTCAGCGTCACTATTTTTCATGTTGGAGTAGTCGTCCATAATTCTAATTTTTTGATTTTAAATTAATAAGCCACAAATATACCAATAAAAAACCAAAATCAGGAAATATTATCCTCGTCAATCAAATCTTTTATTCGATTGCGGCTTTCCTCCTGCCCAGGTATAGTATCTAACCAATTTCTGGCTTCGTCGATACTATCCGTAATTCTTTTGACATGAAATTCTAAGCTTCGCCGATTGTATTCTTCGGCTTTTAGTTGCACCCATTCTTTGTAGAAATAGACTTTGAATTCTGGAGATAACCAAGTACAAAATTCCAAGGCTATTTCGTGGTGGGCGTAAGTGCCTCCATTTCGTCCTGATTTAGTGGTCAATCCAATTGCCTTAGTCAAATTGATAAATTTGGTTGGTGAAATATCGTACCGATTATCGGCCATACTTTCAAAAAGGTATCCTATTTGGGATACTTTAAAATTGGGGTTGTGTACAGTTTCCCAAGTCTTCAAATAAAGCAAAGTACTTTGATTTCTCAACCATCGCTGAATGACTAAAGCAGGCTTGGTGTCAGTAGCCCGTTTTGCAATATCAGTCAAGGAAATATATTCTACTTTGTTGATTTCACTTACATTGATGTCTATACCTTGAACGATTATTTTTTTCTTTTTTGCCATTGGAAGCGATATTTTTTTTGACTTGAAAACCCTATTAATTTTCTTGCCACAAAGATAACTATTTTATGAGGCTTTTGGTGCTATATCCCATTTCGGATATTTTTTAAAGTTGGATGTGGTGGGATGGTTTTTGAGTAACGGCTCAGTCATGATGTGGCGGGTGGGGAGCGGCTACTGCGGGGTTGTGGACATGGCTGCGAAGGAGGGGTTTGTGCGATTGGGCAGCTATGGGAGCAGTTGGGAATTTTTACTCGGAGATTGGTCGAATGCCTTTTCCTATTCGGATACTATTTCAAAAGTCGATGTTACGGGAGGGGGGTTAGTAGTGGCTCGGTCATGATTTAGCGGGTGGGAGCGGCTACTGTGGGGCTTTGGACATGGCTGCGATGGAGAGATTTTGTGCGT
>CAYUNA010000698.1:0-2946 GCA_964445895.1 uncultured Saprospiraceae bacterium
TATAATGAGCATTTTCAAAGTGAAAAATGAGAACAAAATATCCTCTCAAGAATGTGAAGTTATTTACTTCGCGTTCCTAAAATTATCCGATTCGACAACAACAAAAAAAAAAACTTCATCATGCTACTTGATTTTTTTTCTGGACTCGCAGCTTATCCACGCGCCCTTCAACTCATTTCCAAACTCAAACTTTGGAAATACATCTTCCTGCCAGGCATCATTGGAATCCTACTTGCCGCCGCTATATTTACCATTGCCTACGGATTATCGGATGACCTTGGTAGCTTACTTATACGATTGTATCCTTGGGAGTGGGGTAGCAATGTAGTTGGCAAAATTGCAGAAATTTTCGGAGGATTACTCATCTTGGCAATCGGTTTGATTGTGTTTAAACAATTGGTCATGGTCGTCACCGGACCATTTATGAGTCCATTATCAGAAAAAATTGAACAACATCTTTCTGGTGTTGACAATAAAAATGATTTCTCTTTAAAAACAACTGGCTATCAAGTAGTTAGAGGTGTTCGGATTGCCAGTAGAAATTTATTTTGGGAATTATTTTTAACTATTATTTTATTAATAATGGGGTTGATTCCTGTCTTATCATTATTTTCAATTGTCGGTATTTTTTTAGTGCAAGCCTACTATTTTGGTTTTGGAAATTTAGACTTTGCCTTAGAAAGAAGGCACGGCGTAAGCGGCACTATTCAGTTTGTCAAGCACCATAAAGGCATGGCATTGGGAAATGGCGTTTTGACTACGTTACTGCTAATGACAGTAATTGGATTTTTATTTATCTTGCCAATCGGGGTTGTTGCTGCAACGATCGAAATACATAAAAAGGATAAGAGCATGTCTAATTTTTCTACGAACTGAAAATCAATGATTTAGGGTTTTGACGAAGAATCAAAGAAAGAGTTTAGCGCGTTAAACGACTGATTTGATTCAAAATCAAGTTCTTAAATGCTTGGGTTTCAGGAAGTAGAAAAATTAGACATGCCCTTAAGACTCAACTTAGGGTTATTTAAAAAATAACTGTTTCTTTGACAAATCCCGTGGATTAAAATTTAAGGAGGTAGAAAATTGCAAATTTTCTCCCTCCAATAAAAACAATGGGTTCTTGAGGATGAAAAATGATTTTTGCAAAATCATTTTTCATCCTCAAGAACCCATTGTTTTAAATGCAAAGAAACTTTTGTTACACGGTAATAAATTATTGAAAAACAATTATTAATAAATAATGGCTATCTGCTATCTATTTGTTTTTCGACCTTTTTACACAACCCCCACTATTTTTTTGAAGCTCGAAAATCCCATAATTTTCTTATTTTTCAAATTCAAAAAGAATCTCTACAAAGTGTATCAGTTGTTAATTTTTTTTTACTCAAGAAATAACCGCTTAAAGACATTTAGAGCAAATTTTTAACCTTGAAAAGGTCGTGGTCTAAACATTTCTTAATTTTGTGGCATTCTCTTGAGAAACTACTAAATTTTTATTCAATGAATTCCATTAAAACAATTGCTGTCTCTGGTTTAATTTGGCTTGTTTTCTTTATACCATTGCAAGCCCAACAGCAGGATTCTCTACTCGGATTTGCCTCTATTGATGAAGCCTATCGCAGCATATCTATGGAGAAAAGAAAAGTGAAAGCCGATAAAGAATTTATCGAACCGTTAGATGTGGCAATCATTCAAGAAGAAGTGCTCGAAGACAATCAAGCTTTACTGGAATATTTTGTTGCGGATTCTAAAATTTGCGTTTTTTTTATCTCTAAAAATGATTTCAAAAAGCAAATTATTCAAAAAGATTTTCCGCTGGAGGCATGGTCAAAATTATTGGTGAAGCAGTTAGTTGACCCTAATTTTGAAAGCCCTGATTTTGAAAAAAATAATGCAGAATTCGTCAAAACAGCGGCTTTAATTTACCAAAAAATATTTGCCCCATTAGAGCAGTTTAATCTTCCCGAACGTCTATTAATTAAGCCTGATGGCATCCTCAAGCAAGTGCCTTTTGAAATATTTCTAACGGAAAGTCCAACTGATAATACGGATTTTGAAAACCATGAATACTTATTTAAAAAGTATAAAATTAGCTATTGTCATTCAACAATAGAGCATCAAAAAATGCGGAAAACATCAAATCTTTCCCCTAAATTATTTATGACTTTTGCTCCCAGCAATGAAGAGCAAGTGCAGGATGAGGCGATAACGATTTATCGAAAATTTGGAGGTGACATTTATCAAGAAGAAGAGGCTACAGCAAGCATTTTGAGAGAAGAAGCACCATTGTTTCAAGCATTGCATTTTCCGAGAATTTGTGAGAATGAAATTAGCAATTTACCAGATTTAAATGCAGAATTAGTGATATTTTCTGATTGTGAAAAAAATCTAAATACGTTTCCTTTGATTCAGCAACTTTCTGAAAAAGGTGCAAAATCAATCGTCACCAACTTATGGGAAACCACTCCCGAAACTCGATTAGATTTTTTGAAAAATTTTTACCACCATATCTATCAAAAAAAGGACAAAGATGCCGCTATGCAACGTGCTAAAAAGGATGCCCTTAATTGGACGAGTGGAGTAGAGGGACACCCTCATTTTTGGGCAAGTCAAGTGGTTTTTGGTGTTTCTAAAGGCGTTGATTTACAGGGTTTTAGGTATGATTTTTGGCTGTGGGTAGGTTTGGTGGCAATGCTGTTTTTTGGTGTGGTTTTTATCCAGAGAGGAATTATTTGAATGTTGAAAATGGAATTTTTAATTCAATGAAATGCGGTGCAAAATCACCCTAGTTCAATCTATTTTTCCCGATTGAGAACCCTTGAGCCACGCGTAATTTATTTTCTTCTGTGAACATTTTCGGCTCAAAATGCTTAACGAGCATACATTACAATGTAAAGGGTTTTCTCATAAAAAAAATAAATTGGACTGGGTTGGCGCGGAGCGACT
>CAYUNA010000699.1:0-2946 GCA_964445895.1 uncultured Saprospiraceae bacterium
TTAAGAACGAATACTATGTTATTATTTATTTTTTATTTCAACTCAAAACTTTGAGTTCCTGCCAAGTGCCCTTTGTTATAGATTTCAACCTGGTATTTTCCACTTTGAAAACCAGTTTCTGGCATCCACCGCACGCATACGTTTTCAGTAGCATTTTCGTACTCTGCTTCAACAGATTTTGAAAAACGGAATTCTTCATCTGTACTTAGATTTTTAGAAACTCCAGAACCCAAATCTTCCATGTACAACGTCTCTCCCAATGGACTCATAATGCGCACCAAAAAGGTTTCTGTTCCTGCTTTAGCTACTTCATTTTCGCTGGTATTAAAGCAGACTTTGATTTCATCAATTGATTTAGCGGCTTTTTTTCGCTTGGTTTTTCCATCATCTTTTCTTTTGAAACCATCAATTTTGATGTCTTGTACTTTGATGACGGAAGCCAAGTGAACAGTCGCAGATAAGGCGTTATTTTCTTCAGACAATGCCGTTTTTTCACTTACCAATTTTGCCTTGGTATCGTTCAAGACTTGATTCTCTGTACGCTGTGCCTCCAATTCAGAATTTAACGCTGTTTTGTCATTGTCTAACTGCAAGTTAGTTGCTGCTAACTGTTCGTTTTCTACCTGTAATTGCTCAATACGAACGAGGTATTCTTCCGTTTGAGCTTTCATGTTTTTCATTTCACGACGTGCTGCATCCAGTTTCTTTTTATTGCCAATCAAGCCCGCAATTTTAGAACGTTGAGTTTCCAATTCATCCTTTTGCGCATCAATCAAGGCATTCATTTCATCGTTAGAAGTACGCATATCTTCCAATTCTGCGATAGACTCGTTGAATTGAGTCTCTAATTCCACTCGCAACGCTTCTGTTTCTTCCAATTCTGCAACTGTTTGGTCAATTACGCGGTCTTTACTCGAATTAGAATATACTAAAAATCCTATCGCGCAAATCATCAAAATACCCGCGACGATTAGAATTGGATTGAAATTTTTATTGGTTTTATTTGGTTGGTTGGTTTGCAATGAATCGTTTGACATAATTGTTCTATTTATTGGTTAAAAGTTTTAGCTGTTTTTGAATGTCCAAATTTAAGGTTTAAATTTTGGACGAGCTTTCTTTTTACCCATTTGAATAATTAATTTAAAATTTAAATGTACTTATACCTCGATTCGCAAAAGTTTTTATTTATAAAATTACTTCCCGATTTTTTTAGAAAGTTAATTCGTTTGAAGCTACGGGTAGAAAAGGTAGAATAAACGGATTTTGTTCAGTTTTTAGTTTAAACCGAAGATGGGTTTTTAAATTTTTAAAAAACGAGAAGGTAGTTAAATTGCTGTTAGTCAGGTGATTATAGCTTTCAATTGATTATTAAAAAAATATTTAAAAAAAATCCCAAAAAAACAGGAGCCCTCTCGAATTTTTGCTTTTAATTCCTCATTTTTCCCTTTGATAACCTCAGGGGCATGCATTGAAATTAGCCTGAAATACGGTGATTATGCACCGCATTTCAGGCAATAAAAATTTGGGATGATTGATGTTTTTAGCTTTAAATCATGTTGTTTTACAACATTGACAGGATTCTCATCAATAGGCCTAAACGCAAATTATGCTCCAAAATGTCCCATGATGTTCTCTGCCAATTCCAATCCAATGTTGCGCTGTGCTTCTATCGTTGAAGCTCCGGTGTGTGGCGTCAAAGAAACACGTGGATGCGTCAGTAAGTCTTTGCGTGGAGAAGGTTCGCCAACAAAAACGTCCAATCCAGCACCTGCAACTTTACCACTTTCTAATGCAGCCAATAAAGCATCTTCATCAATTGTACCGCCACGTGCGGCATTTAAAATGACAACACCGTCTTTCATTTTTGCAAATTCATCTGCTCCAATCAACGGTTTGCCCGTACTCGGAACGTGTAAAGTGATATAGTCTGAATTTGCCAAAACTTCATCAAAAGGCACCACAGGAACATTCACTGACATTTTCTGTCCAGTGAAAACTTCCAGGTCAATTGTCGCTTCTTTTATCATCAAATCTGCTGGCAAAACCTTCATGCCCATTCCCAAGGCAATCCGTGCAGCTTCCTGGCCGATACGTCCAAAGCCGATGATTCCTAAAGTTTTTCCTCGGAGTTGAGTTCCTTTTGAGTAGTTTTTCTTCAGTTTTTTAAAATCAGTATCACCTGAAGTCGGCATATTTCGGTTGGCATCTTGCAATGACCGAGCAAGAGTAAATGCATGTGCAAAAATCAATTCAGCCACAGACTGAGAAGAAGCTGCCGGCGTATTGTACACGCCAAGACCTTTGCCTCGGGCATAATCCACATCAATATTGTCCATACCGACACCACCTCGGCAAATTACTTTCAAATTAGGACATGCATCAATTAATTCCTTGCGTACTTTGGTCGCACTCCGTACAATGATAGCATCATATTCTTGCAGCCGAGTCATCAATTCTGCCTGAGGAATATTAGTGGTATCGACATGGTAACCAGCTTTTTCCATAATCGCTTTACCATCGGCGTGCATGCCATCGTTGACTAGTATTTTAATCATTTTTTTAGGTTTTATTGTCTCTAAATTTGAGACAATGGTTCTTTTTAACGTTAAGTAATGATGAGCTAATAGTTTGAACGACTTCTTTTTCTCTTTAATTTAGTCCAAGTATCAACAATTAACGTTCATTTGAAAAAAACTAAGACCAAAGTGAGTTTGTCTAAATTGTTCAACGTACTATTTCATCGTTACTAAGTCAGATTTTTTAATGAGTTTTAAAACGCCCTTATCTGATATTAAATAAGGTATTTTAAAAACAAGTATTTACAATTTGAAGTTAAAATTTGGTAGGCTGATTTTTAAAGAATGCAAAGAAAAGGCATTTATAGTCAAAAGCAAGGGGATTTATTATATTTTACATAAAAATGATAGCGGAGATTCATTTTAGGAA
>CAYUNA010000700.1:0-2945 GCA_964445895.1 uncultured Saprospiraceae bacterium
GAACAATCCCATTTACCTTTTTGGAATCTAACTACATTATCTATTTCTGCAATTTTTCCTTGCAGCCATACTTGCTGGATACGCGCATCTTCGTGGTCTCTTGCCCAATCCCATTTTTCGATATTCACTTTTAGATGCGTGTTTTGGTCGGGTATTCTTACCTCTTCGACTCCAAAGTCCAAAATTTGTTGCCAAGTATATAAATCACCTGCATTATCATTAGCTGGGTGATGTGTCACTACTTTCACGTATTGGTGCTTTTCTTTGGGCGTAGCCGCCAAGGCCATTCCTATGACATCTGGCTCTCCAGCTTCTACAATCCAAAGCGGGTCGTCCGCAGTTGAGGCGTTTATTGCTTTACACAAATCTTGGATAGTTTCGTCTAATTGCCACTTAGCATCAAAAAAAGTGAGCTTGTCAAAACCACCCCAACGCCTGGCGGTTATATCGCAACTTGATTGCATCAAAGCATGACGTTCTCTTTCTTCTCTTGCCGAAATATTTGGTTGATTTTTAACCAAATCACAACTATGGGAATAATGTACCAGTCTATCTTCTAAGCCTGCTGCTCGTAAAAGGGCAAGCGAAACAGCAGTACCTCCCAAATCATCAGGGTCAGGAGAATTGCCATCCGCCAGTATCGCTAATCGTCCAGAAGGAGGTTTTATTTCGGGAGCTGTCATCGGCATCGGTATCGTAGCCGAAACAGCAATCGCTAAACTCAAAATCAATGGTATTATTTTGTGCATGATTTCCTTTATTTAAAAATTACTCAAGAACAGTAAGCTTAACTTCCTTCAAATCCTTTGTCATAGAAGATGCCCCGACCGAAATGGTAAAATCGCCAGGCTCCACTACCCTCTCCATCTCTTGATTGTATAGGAATAACTCATCAAATCCTAAGTCAAAAGAAACCGTCTTTGTTTCGCCTGGTTTTAAAGTAATCCGTTCAAAACCTTTTAGCATTTTGAGGTATCGACCTACGGAAGCAAAATCATCGCGAACGTACATCTGAACGATTTCATCACCTTCCCGCTGACCGGTATTTGTTACTGTTATTGAAACGGTAGTCGAACCATCCGCCGCTATGTTTTTATTCTCCAATGTCGGTTCACCATATTCAAAAGTGGTATAGCTTAAACCAAAACCAAACGGAAATAAAGGAGATTTATCCTCAAACTTATATAGTCCTTTTCCAGAACCAATAAAATCCGGGCGTTCTAAATAAGTCACTGGGATTTGTCCAACCGAGCGAGGAAAAGAAACAGTCAATTTTCCTCCAGGATTTACATCCCCAAATATTGCATCGGCAATAGCATCACCAGAGCGCATACCCAAGTACCAAGTTTCAAGAACGGAAGGAATATTTTCAGCGATATAATTAATCGTCAAAGGACGACCATTCATCAGTACCACAATGACAGGTTTTCCTGTTTTGTGAATCGCTTCAACCAATTCATTTTGCACACCAAATAAATCAAGCGAAGAGCGGTCTATCCCTTCACCACCCGTTTTGCGCGAACCGCCCACCATTAAAATTACAGCATCTGATTTTTTTGCTGCCGCTATTGCTTCTGGAAAACCAGCTTTTGAATTGTTCAATAGTTGACAACCCTGCGCATAATTGATTTTGACTTTACCATCTACCTTTTTTGTAATTCCTTCTAAAGCCGAAACATAAAATGGTGGTAAACCTGAATAACCTCCTAACAAAGAGTAAGTTCCTTTCTTAGGTTTTTCTTCAACTGCATTGGGACCGATTACTGCTAATGATTTAATTTTAGACATATCTAAGGGCAAAACATTATTTTCATTTTTCAATAAAATGATTGCTTTTTTAGCCATTTCATAAGCATAATCTTGATGTTCTGGGCTACTTACAATGGTATCCGTTTTTGCCTCTTTTAGAGTAGAACCAAATAAACCTAATTTGTGTTTGGCAGTAAGAATTCGAGCGACAGACTGGTCAACATATTCTACCAGTGCAGGATTTTTTTCTAAAGTGTCTTTCAAAATTGAAGAATGGTAAGCATAAAATTTCAAATCTTTACCTAAAACCAAATCCATATCCACACCTGCTTTTAAGCCAAGAATAGCAGCTTCCGCTCTCGTTTCAGCAATAGAATGCATAGTTTCCAATCTTGAAACATCGTTGTTATCCGAAACTATAAAACCGTCAAAACCCAACTCTCCCCGCAAAACATCATCCAACAGCCAAGTGTTCATGTGACAAGGCACGCCATTATAATCCTGATGCCCGGGCATCACACAACCGACTTGTGCCTCTTTGACCGCAGCTTCAAATGGAGGAAGAAATACTTCTCGTAAACGCCGCTCTGACATATCACTAAAACCAGAATTAATACCTCGACGATTTTCAGGATACCCTACAAAGTGTTTTGCAGTAGTCAAAATATGATTTTCGTCAAACCGTTCCGCTCCCATTCCCTGCATCCCTTGAATAAAAGCCACGCCCATTCTGGATACCAGATAAGGGTCTTCGCCATAGGACTCTTCTACCCTACCGTATCTCGCATCGCCAGAAACCACATCCAAATTTGGAGAATAACAATGAGTAATATTTAATGCTCGAGCTTCTTTTGCTGTTTGGGAAGCCATCTTTTTTATCAATTCCGGTTCCCAAGTTGATGCACATGCAATTGCTTGCGGATATACTGTTACGCCATCATACCACAATCCATGCAGCCCTTCCCCAAATTTCATAAAGGGAATTCCCAACCGATCATTGGCAGGAGCATCTTGCGTCATTTCAGCAATTTTTTCTTCCAAAGTCATCTCAGCAATAAGTGATTTTACCTTTTGGGCAATCTCTGTATCTGCTTCATTTCCGTTTTGATTCGTTTTGGATTGGCAACCAATTAGAATGATAATTGCAAGAGATAATATAAGTCGATTTATCATTTATTTATATTTTAAATATTATT
>CAYUNA010000701.1:0-2942 GCA_964445895.1 uncultured Saprospiraceae bacterium
AACTTAAAATCAATTAATTAACAGATGTTACGCACTTGGTATAATCTAAATGAAAATAGATGCGGCGCAACGAAATATTAGACAATGAGCTAAAGATTTTCGCCACGAAATGTACAAATTGTGTAACTTCAATCACTTTATAGACTTTATAAATGAGATTTGAGCGGCTTTAAACTTGCTCTAATTTCAAAAATATCCATCCAAATTTCAAAAGCCATAATCCGCCATAAAAAGTTATAATTTGCACGTTTTTTTTGTTTAAAAATGCTTTTGGCATGGTCAATTAATTTAAAATCAAAAACCGAATTTTCTCGGTCAACTGCCGCGACTATTTTCTCTAAAATCCATTCCGAGTGGGCTTCCATCCACACAACTTGCGGCGTCACAAACCCCATTTTATCATATCTTTCATACACTTTATTAGGTAAGACCGGCCTCATGCTTTCGCGCAAAATATACTTTCGTTTTCCATTTTTAATTTTCAAATTATCGGGTAAATTGAGGCAAAATTCGACCAGCCGATAATCCAAAAACGGTACACGAGACTCGACCGAGTGCGCCATAGAATTGCGGTCTTCATAGTGCAATAATACGGGTAAACCTATTTCAGAAAGCAAATTTTGACTACATTCTTGAGCAGAATTTTCTGTTGAGCGTTTAAATATTTCATTACTTTTGGGGATAAAATCAGGATTAAAATAGGTTTGAATTTCCGTATTTACAGAAGGTATTATTGCTTTTAAAATATCTAAGAAACCAGTCGAATGCAAACGTAAATAGTGATAGAACTCTTTGCCTGCCAATAATGGATTTTTAGGTAAAAGTGTTTTAAAAAATGGCGCATAAAATTTATCATATCCAGCCAAAATTTCATCCGCACCCTGACCGTCTAACATCACTTTAATACCCTCTTTTGCTGCTTTCTCAAACACTAAATACTGAGCAAAAACGCTCGCAGAAGCAATGGGTTCATCCTGATGTCGAGTTACTAATTTAAGTGTTTCCCAAAGTCGATTAGCAGTAGGAAATACCTTGTGCGTTAGTACTTTGGTAGTTTTTGAGACTGCATCGACATACTCGCTTTCATCGAATCTTTTATCTTCAAAACAAGCAGAAACCGTCTCAATCCGGGATAAGTTATCTGATGCTTGCTCTGCTACAGTCCCTACAATCGACGAACTATCTAAGCCGCCCGATAGTGCAGCTCCTGTCTTTACATCTGCCCTCAACCGTAATTTGACCGCATTGGCAAATAGTTTTTGGAAAGTTGAAATCGCTTCTTTTTCAGATAGAGTAGGGGAGTGAGGGGCTTTAATTTGAACAGCTAAATCGTAATATTTTTTAATTGTCCAGGTGTGATTTTTTAAATCATAAACCAGATTACAGCCTTGTGGCAATTGAAAAATATTTTTAAAAAAAGTTTCCGAAGTATGGTCGTGCCAGCCGTAGGCTAAAAATTCATATGCGCGAGTTTTGTTTATTTGTGCATGCCAATCATCGATTGCAGAAAACTGCTTAATTTCTGACCCAAAGCAAAATTTTTTCTGAATTTGAGCATAATAAAATGGTTTAATTCCAAAGCGGTCGCGCGAGCAGAAAACCTCTTGTTTTTTCAAATCCAGTAGTGCAAAAGCCCACATGCCATTGAAATGCTGCACACAATCTTGTCCCCAATGCAAATAGGCATTGATAATCACTTCTGTGTCTGTTTCCGTTTGAAAAATGTAACCATTTTTTATTAAAATTTCTTTTAGTTCTAAAAAATTGTAAATTTCGCCATTGAAAGTTAATATTAAATCTTGTACGCGCATGGGTTGATGCCCTTTTTTAGACAAATCTAAAATAGATAATCGACGGTGTGCTAAACCCACGGTTTGATATAAAAAAAAGCCAGTATCATCGGGCCCACGGTGGGCGACGAGTTGATTCATTTTATTCAATTCGCACTGAGAAACGGGCTGGTTATTTTGCTGGATGATACCAGTAATTCCACACATGGATTTTAAAAAATTAAATGGTTATAAATGCAAAGATGAATAAAAATAAACAACTCTATCGTGATTTTTGCGAAACGACGATTGTTCCCGTTTTTTTTCAGCCTTGGTGGTTAGATGCTGTGTGTGGAAAGACGAACTGGGCGGTCTGTTTGGTACAAAATAAGTTGGGTAACATCACTGCGGTATTACCTTATTTTAAAACGAAGAAATGGGGTGTTTCGATAATTAATCAGCCGAAGTTGACGCCGCATTTGGGCGTTTGGTATGCTGATATAGAGGTGGAGATGCCGAAGGATAAACGGTACAGCTTGGAGATGAAATTGATGGAATCGTTAATTTCACAGTTGCCAAATTCATCCTATATCTCCTTTAATTTTTCACCAACAATCACCAATTGGTTGCCTTTTTTTTGGAATAACTATCAAGCAACTACTTTTTATACTTTTCAATTGAAAGGATTGGGAAATAAAGCGCAGTTGTTTCAAAATTTTAAAGGGAGTGTTCGGACAGAAATTAGAAATGCAGAAAAGATTTTTACATTTGATAAATCGGAATCAATTGATAATTTTTGGCAATTAAGTGAGTTGACTTTTGAGCATCAAGGGCTAAAAGTTCCTTATTCTAAAGCGTTTTTTGAAAATTTGGACACAGTTTTAAAAAATAAAAATCAGCGGCAGATTTATTCGGTTAAAAATACAAGCGGTGAAACAGTTGCTGCTGCATATTTGTTATTTGATAGCAAAACGGTGTACTATTTAGCTGGTGGATTGAATCGTAATTTGGATAAAAACTGTGCGATTTCTTTTCTAATTTGGCAAATATTACAAGATTTACCGTCAGAAATTGAGGTTTTTGATTTTGAAGGCAGTATGAATGCAAAAATTTCGAGTCGCTTTCGGTCATTTGGCGGAGAGTTAGTACCCTATTTTCATTTGTTTAAAAGCG
>CAYUNA010000702.1:0-2935 GCA_964445895.1 uncultured Saprospiraceae bacterium
CTCCATCTTTAAAATTTAATTTTTTTCTTAGTTCTGCTTCCCCATCTGCTTCTTCACAAATTCCGTCAAAATCACAATATGCTGCCCCTCGACTTTCCCTTCAATATGTCCAGCATTGTCGTGTACCAAAGAAATACGGCGCACCGCAGTCCCTCGTTTTGCCGTAAATCCACCACCTTTTACATTAAGATCTTTTATTAACGTCACCGTATCGCCTGCTTCCAAAATATTGCCATGGGCATCTTTGTGAACAACCGCTTCTTCGCCATCTTCTGGTTCGGTAGACTGCGCCCATTTTAGCGTTTCCTCATCCAAATACATCATATCCAATAGGTCTTGCGGCCAACCTTCAGCGCGCATTCGGTGCAACATACGCCACGCCAATACTTGTACGGCAGGCGTCTCACTCCACATACTATCGTTCAGACATCGCCAGTGATTGGGATTGATTTGGTCGCTGTTGACAAGTTGGGTTTGGCAGGTTGCACAAATTAAAACGTGTCCGCTGGCATCATCATTTGGCGCATTTTCTACTTTAAAAACGTTGAGGTTTTCAGTCGCAGTACAGAGCTCGCATTGATTGCCGGCGCGGGAGGTTAGTTCTTTTTGTAAACTCATGGTTTAAAATTGGTAATAGACTTCTTACCCGTTGAAAAGTGCTTCTATGAAATTCAGATTTTTTCAGAGGAGTGCTTTTTAAAGGGTAACAAGTCTAATGTTGTTTGATAGATTTATAAGCCTAATAAGCCCCATGATACCGCCTCAAAAACCACTCCCCACTCAACAATGCCAATAACAAAAAGAAAATCCATTTCAAATTAATCACTGACCGCGTCTTCGTCGTTTGATAAATAACCGGCTTAATCGTATCCTTTACCAAAACCGCTTCTCCGAGCTTAGAAACCTCACTTGGATAGAACAATTCACCACCAAATTGCTTACTCAACAGTCGCAACATCCCGTGATTTGCCGTTGTCTCATACACCTCCAATTGAACGGGTTGGACGCTAAATTGTCCATTATAATCCAGCGTTTGACCATTATAAAAAGTCGTGCCGCGGAAGGTATAACTGCCCACAGGAAGGATACCCGCATTCAAGGTATAGCCGCTGGTATTTTTATTGAAAGTAAATGGAAATTCTTTGCCGTCACCATCTTTAATCGACAAACTCACATCGGGTTCATTGATTAATTCATAACTTTCATTGTATAATTCTCCATCAAAAACGATGGCTTCATTCTCTTTAAAAATATTTTTATCCATCGCAATGCGGAAGCGACGTTTGTCTTCTTTCAAAGTCGCATATTGGAACGTTTTGCTCATCAATTCGCCAAAAATATCATGATTTTGGTTTTGCAAATAATCAAACAATCGCCATCGCCAGATGCCTTCACCTGCCAAAACGCTAATTTTTGTATCATTTTCTTCACCCAAAACCAAAAGTGGATATTTCGTTTCCACCTTTCCAATCCGTTGATAAAGCAATGTTTGCGCGTTTCCTTCTGCTTTGAATTCACCGAATGGCGCGAGCAGGGGCGCAAATTTTGGTAAATTCTGTTTCAAATCATCATCTAATTTAAAAAGTGAAAAATCCGTCGCAAATGTGCCTTGGACATCATTGGTGTTTCGACCATCGCCTTGAATCGACATCACAGGTTGGACGCCATTAAATCGACTCAGGTTGGTCTGTGTGCCCACGATAAAAAGGCGAGGAACTTTCTTAGCATTCAAGGTATTCAAAATCGCCGAAATATCATTCGACTGACTCGGCAATTGGTGTAATACCACAAAATCATAATCGCCTACTTTCAAATTTGCATCAGTCGCAAATCCCGTTTTTACTTCGTAATTTTTATTCTTTTCCAACGTCCGCCTCAAGGAAGCAATATCAGGGTGTGGTGAATTGGCAAGCAATAAAATCTTCTGTCGCGCATCCAAAACATCCACAAAAATATCCTTGACATTATTCGCCGTCGTGACTTCGCCATTCACCGATTTCACCGCAATTCTAAACCGCTGAACGCCCGCACGGTCAGCATCCAAAATTACCTCTTGTGTGGTGAAAAAATCGTTTTTATCAATCGAAATTGGATTTTGTGATAGCTTCCGTGCCACCCCATTTTCTATTTTTGAAATGGTTAATGAAGTTGCATTGTCCACACAGTTTTGCGCAGCAACATCCACTTGAATGCTGAATTTATCGCCGAGGTATGCTATTTTATTATGAAAAACACGTTTTAAAATCAAGTCTTTTTTTGGAATGGTATCCCCCAATGCAATCGTATAAATGGGTGCGGATAGCTTCGTTCCGGTATAAATCGGATTGCTGCCTTCATTGTAAATTCCATCCGTTGCGAGAATAACCGCCCCTAAATTTTGATTGCTATACAAGTCATAAACTTCCGTCAACATTTCTGAAAGGTTACTCACTTTATCGTCAAATTTGTAGTCAATGCCCTGCCGTACTTCGTTTCCAAAACCATATTCGACCACCTCAAATTTTTCTGATAAAGAATTGGTCATGGCTTCCATATTCGCCTGATAGTCCGCTCTTTTGGTCTCGTCCATTTCTGCCGCTACCGATTCAGACAAATCCTGCGCTACTACTACGACTGGTTTTTTCGTCTCTGTCAGCAGCGATTTTAACAGCGGCGATAGCAGCAAAATGCTCAATAATGTGACCGATAAAAAGCGCAGGATTCCGAGAATTGCATTCCAGTTGGTGGAAGATTCTTTAAAACTATCGTCCTTATAATATAGCGTCAACGCATACGCCAAGCCAAGCAATGCGCAAAAAATTAGGTAGTACGTCGGATATTGAAAACTTAAACTTTCCATTTCAGATGCTGGTAATTGGTGAATTAGGAACGTGAAATTAATGAACTAAGTACACTGTAAAGTTAGTTTCTTTGAATTATGAGAAGTGAGAAAATC
>CAYUNA010000703.1:0-2934 GCA_964445895.1 uncultured Saprospiraceae bacterium
CCATCGCCTTCATCGGAGTCAATGTTTTCAACTTTTCAATTAAGAAGTCAATATCTTCTTTGGTGTTGTAATGTGAAAACGAAAACCTAATTGTCTTTCGTTCAGGTTTTGCATTAATTGCCGCCAAAACGTGCGACCCTTTCTCTGCCCCTGAACTACAAGCACTCCCGCCTGATGCACTAATCCCCGCAATGTCCAAACTTAACAACAGCAGTGCTGCCTTTGGTGACGGAGGAAAAGAAGTACTCAAAACCGTATATAAATAATCGCCATCGTGGTCGCCATTGAATTGAATGTCCTCAAATTTTTCGGTCAATTGCTTTTTCATATAGCTACGAAGTTCTTCGATATGCGCTTGCCGTTCCGCCATGTTGTCGCAAGAGAGTTGAAACGCTTTTGCCAGACCAACAATACCAATCACATTCTCCGTACCGCCTCGCATATTGCGTTCTTGCGCGCCACCTTCGATGAATGGTTTTAGTAAGTTTTCACTATTGATATAAACAAACCCAACGCCTTTTGGTCCATGAAATTTATGCGCAGAACCTGATAAAAAGCTAATTTTTGTTTCATCAACATTAATTGGAAAATGCCCCATCGTCTGTACTGTGTCAGAATGAAACAAGGCATTATGTTCCTGACAAATGTTTGAAATACGGACTAAATCCTGCTTGGTTCCGATTTCATTATTGGCGTGCATCAGCGACACCATCGTTTTCTTATCAGAATTCGCCAACAACTCTTCTAAATGGTCATAATCTATTCGGCCTCGTTCATCCACACGAACCAAATCGACTTGAATCCCTTCTCTTTGCAGGCTTTCCAGAGAATGTAGCACACAATGATGTTCCAGAGGGTCGCTGATAATTCGCTTTACTGCTAAGTCCCGTACCGCGCATTTCAACGCCATATTATTGGATTCGGTACCGCCTGAAGTAAAGAAAATTTCGCCAATAGATGCACCAATATAGTTGGCGACTATCTTGCGACATTCTTCAATTTTTGCTCGTACTTTTCGTCCGCAAGCATGGATAGACGAAGGATTTCCGTAATCCTCTCGCATGATAGGCAACATTGCCTGAATGACTTCTTCGCTCATTGGCGTAGTTGCCGCATTATCTAAGAAAACACGCATTACTCATCAATTTAAAAGGAAACAACTGTTTGAAGTTCGTTGTTGTTCCTTGAGTTTTTAAACTTGGTTAGGACATTCATAAAGTCTAAGAAAGGTGATAGAATAATCAGCACAAAAGTAGAGATTCTCTTTTTAGTAAAAAAACTATTTATTGCCTTTCTCTTTTTTTCGTTCCCTCAAATCATATATTTGCTGTTCAATTTGCAAAACTTTGTCGATGACCGAAATTTTACAATGGGACGAGCAACTGTTTCAACTGATTAATGGCAGTTGGCACAATCCTCTATTAGATGTAGTGATGCCCTATTGGCGTAATAAGTATTGTTGGTTTCCGCTATACATTTTTATCGTTAGTTTTTTTTTGTTAAACTTTAAAAAACAGGGGGCGTTCTTGATTTTGGCAATTGGCTTAACGGTAGGAGTAGCTGATTATACAAGTAGTTCTATTATCAAAAAAAGTGTCCAACGCCTACGTCCGTGCAATACCGAAATTTTAAAAAATGATGTACAGCTATTGGTGCGTTGTGGGTCGGGATATAGTTTTCCGTCGTCTCATGCTGCCAATCATTTTGCTATGGCGGTGGTGCTATTTTTTACGTTAGGTAAAGTGTTGAAACGAACTCGGATTCCCTTGCTTTTATGGGCGGCGAGTATTGCCTTTGGGCAAGTTTACGTCGGTGTGCATTATCCGTTGGATGTGTTTATGGGGAGTTTGCTTGGCATTTTGATTGGGCTAATTGGCGCGTTTTTTATTAAAATTTTGAAACTTAACTGAATTGACATTTGAACTTACAGGACAGTGGACTTTAGTCCACAGCATTATACTAATAGGGTTACAATGGTGGACTAAAGTCCACTATCCTATACAGTAAGATGCCATGTTAATTCACTTAACTCCTAAAATTTAACCAACAAAGACTATGGCTTTACTCGAATATTTGTTGTTGTTTTTATCTGTCCTCATCGGCGGCGGCATTGCGTTTTATATCCAAAAAAACAACAAAACCATACTGGAATTGGTGTTGTCACTAAGTGGTGCGTACCTCTTGGGCATCACCGTTTTGCACCTGATGCCCGCGATATTTTCGACGCCAGGACATGCGGTTGGCTTCTTCGTTTTAGGGGGCTTTTTGTTGCAATTATTTTTGGAACAATTATCGGGTGGGGTAGAGCACGGGCACATTCACGCGCCGCACCATCCCGCGTCCAATTTTGCGGTATCGGTGATGATTGGTTTGTGCGCTCATGCATTTTTGGAAGGCATTCCTTTGAGCAACTATGGAGCATTGACGGACGCGGGACACGACCACAATCACCTATTATATGGTATCGTTTTGCACAAAGCACCCGCAGCATTTGCGCTGGTTTTGCTGTTTTTGGCTGCTGATTTCAAAAAATCGACGGTGTTGGCTTGCTTAATCTTGTTTTCGATGATGTCGCCGTTGGGCGCGTTTTTGGCAGAGATAATTTCTTTTGACAAAGCGACCCATATTAATGTAATGGCCGTTGTGATTGGGTCATTTTTGCATATTTCAACCACGATTTTATTTGAGACGGATAATACGCATCACCATAAAATTCCCTTGAAGCGGGTGGTGGCTATTTTGATTGGAATTGGTTTTGCGGCCTTGACGGTTTTGGTGGAACATGAGCATTAAAACATAGACCTGTTCTAAGAACGGTCGAACTCTGAGGGCAAAAGATGCTGTGTATTTTCTTACTTAACCCGACAAAAAATAAAAATCACTATATGAGGATTAGGAGAACTTAAAATACAGTTCATTATCTAATTTTTGTCC
>CAYUNA010000704.1:0-2931 GCA_964445895.1 uncultured Saprospiraceae bacterium
TGTTGATTAGTTTTCATCAGCAATTAGACCAGTTTTATAAAAATTGTAAATAAGGAAGTTGGTAAAAAGTTATTTTTCGAGGGGTAAGTTTGGGACGAGATTGATTGAGTTTTCCGTCGAAAAACTCAATCAATCTCGCCCCTAAAACCCCAAAAGCAAGGCGGCTTTAGCCACCGAGCAAAACGTAAAGAAAGTTTTTACACACTGAACTTAAGTGCCAATTAAAATAATTAAAGTCTATTGTTATGAAATTTTTACTATCAACCATTTTCCTCTGCCTTATCTGTTTATCTACTCCTCTTTTTAGTCAAAATAAAATCGAACGCATTGAGCCGCCAAACTGGTGGGCTGGTATGGTAAATCCTGAATTGCAATTGCTAATTTATGGGGACAACATTGGAAATTTCAACCCTAAAATTGACTATAAGGGGGTAAAAATTAAAGAAGTTATTCGAGTAAAAAATGCCAATTATTTATTCCTTGATTTATTGATAGACAACAATGTAAAACCTGGCAAGATTTCTATAAATTTCTACAAAGACAAACAACTTGCCGAGACGCATGCTTACGAATTAAAACCACGAAAAGCGGATGGTACAGCGATGAAAGGTTTCGATAGTTCGGATGTGTTGTATCTGATTACGCCTGACCGATTTGCCAATGGTGACCCAACGAATGATGCCGTCGAAGGACTCCTGCAAAAGCCCAATCGAGCCGATGAAGGTGGGCGACACGGTGGCGATATTGCAGGCATGAATCAACATTTAGATTATTTGTCAGAAATGGGTTTTACCGCAATTTGGGTCAATCCTCTGCTCGAAAATGATATGGAAACATACAGCTATCACGGCTATTCTACAACCGATTTTTACAAGGTAGATTCGCGTTTTGGCAGCAATGAAGCGTATCGACAATTGGCAGAAAACTGCCGACAAAAAGACATCAAATTCATCATGGATATGATTGTCAATCACTGTGGCTTAAATCATTGGTGGATGAAAGATTTGCCAATGGACGACTGGATAAATCAATGGGATACTTATACCCAAACAAATCATCGAAAAACGCTACTACAAGATCCGTATGCGTCAAAACTGGATAAAAAAATCTTCGCAGATGGCTGGTTTGTCCCGACTATGCCCGACCTCAATCAGCGCAATCCATTGATGGGTAAATATTTAATTCAAAACAGTATCTGGTGGATTGAATATCTTGGTTTGGCGGGCATCCGAATGGATACTTACCCGTATCCTGACATGGATTACATGACAGAATGGACAGAAAAAGTGATGGCAGAATATCCAAATTTCACCGTGGTTGGAGAAGAATGGTTTGAGTCGCCGACGATTGTTTCGTATTGGCAAAAAGGAAAAAACAATCCGAATGGTTATACTTCAGAATTGACATCAGTTATGGATTTTCCAGTGCAAGTTGCTGCTAAAAAAGCACTTTTAGAACCTGAATCCTGGAAAACAGGGCTGATTGGTTTGTATGAAATGTTGGCGCAAGACTTCCTATATCCTGACCCGCAAAATTTGGTTATTTTCCCGGATAATCATGATATGAGTCGCTTTTTTACGCAATTGGAAGAGGACTATGATTTGTATAAAATGGGCATGACTTTTTATGCAACGACGCGTGGAATTCCACAATTTTATTATGGAACAGAAATTTTGATGACCAACCCTAATTCAGATAGTCATGGTGAAATTCGCAGTGATTTCCCTGGCGGTTGGGCTGGCGACACAGTGGATGCGAAGACGGGAAAAGGTTTGACGGAACAACAAAAAGATGCGCAAAATTTTACTAAACAACTCTTGAATTGGCGCAAGCAAAAGTCAGTCATTCACAATGGGAAACTCGTACACTTTATTCCAGAATTGGGTACTTACGTTTATTTTCGATTCAACGACAGAGAGAAAGTAATGGTTGTTTTGAATAAGAATGAGGATAATCATCTATTGGATTTGAGCCGTTTTTCGGAAATGTTGGAAGGGGTGCTGACGGGGAAGGATGTGCTGACTGGGAAGCAGTTTAAAATGGAAAAGGAGATTTTATTACCGAACAAGGGAGCGTTGATTTTGGAATTGAAGTAATCTCATTTTATAAGAAGTTATTTTAACAGAATAACCCTACATTTGCCCCAAAATCAACCATACTCAATACATGCAGCAACCAAAAATATTCGGCGCATACCTCGACCGTACCGTCAAGCAAATTCGCCAAAATTACGTCAAAGCCTTCAAAGAAATTGGCGTGGACATCACTACAGAACAGTGGGTGCTGCTCGACAATTTGTATCAAAACAACGGCATTTCACAAAATGAATTGGCAGAACGCAACTTTAAAAATGCGCCGACCGTCTCTCGAATTATTGATTTGTTGTGTAAAAAAGGACTCACCGAACGACAACGATTTGAGAATGACCGCCGCCGCTACAAAATTTTTATGACTGAACACGGAAAGGAATTGTACGAAAAAGCATTGCCAGCCGTTTTGGCTTTGCGGAAACAGGGTTGGAGTAATTTAACGGATGAAGATTATGATAATTTGGTTCGGATTGTGAATCAGATTTTTAACAATTATGAGGTATAAGTGTAAGTACAGTGTAAAGTAAGTACTTACAGTATGCACACATCTCGACTTGGTTATTAATTTGATAATTTTTCAAATACAATCCAGTTCTTTAACCTTTTTCTATCCGCCCGCACCACGATTTTCTTTTTTCAGACGGAGCAAAAACCGTATTTTTTTTAGAAAAAATACGGTTTTTGCTCCGTCTTTAGAATTTAATTTTTCTCTTAACGAGAAAAATTACCTTGTGATACAGCTCCGCGGTGGTGTGTTAAAGGAGTTTATAAAAACAATTATTTCTCAAAAAAAATTTACAACCTTCTTCAAATAGGGTTGTCTTTCCTAAAAATGCATCAT
>CAYUNA010000705.1:0-2929 GCA_964445895.1 uncultured Saprospiraceae bacterium
GGTATCCGCTACCCGTGCCATCAAAATTCCTTAATTCAACAGCATTGCCCTTTAGAGGTCGGGGGTGATGAATGGTAAACTGAGATTGCAGAACTTTGTACACTCCTAATTTAAATTTATCAATCTCTTTAAAAAGGAAGATTAAAGCGATTTTCTCCCTCAAACTCCTAATTTTTGGAGTTATTATTTTGCTTAATTCCCAACTCGCCCTGCTTCACTTTCAATACTTGTTTTGCGCTTACGAGATTTTACATTTTGATTTCCAAAATTATAGTTCAAACTTAGACTTACGTTACGACTATCCCAGTTACCACCACCGAAAGATTCTAAGCCATCAAAACGGGAAACGCCATCCCAGCCTGATTCGTAAAAGATGTCATTCGCGCTAAGTTTTACATTTAATTTATCCTGGAAAAATCTGCGTTGTAAGCCTAAATTTAAACTCCAGCTTTCTTCATATTCGAATACTCCGCCCCAAATACCCGGACCACTAAAATAGCCACCGATTTCTGCTGTAAATCCTTTTGGCAATTTGAAAGTGTTTTGCGTGAAAAAATTATAGGAAAAGGTCTTTAAATCAATTACTGCACCGTCGCCATAATCCGCTTCGTTGTGAATATGGGATGCATTGATATTTAAAAATACATTCCACCATTTTTTAATTTGAAAAGGAAGGCTTGCATTAAAACTATAAACGGTTTTCTTTGCTAAATTATTCCAAAAAATCTTCGTTGCACGCGGGTCAATATCCGATGGTGAGATGATTCGGGTAATTTGGTCTTCCGTTCGGCTATATGCCAATTTGAAATTAAAACGGTAGGCGAGGGTATAGCCCAATTCGATATTATTGACGATTTCTGGAGAAAGTCCGGGATTCCCTTCCGAAAAGGAAATTTCACTCAAACGATTAATAAATGGATTTAAGACATTATAATCTGGACGATTAATGCGTCGGCCGTAGCTCAATGCTAAGACGTGAGTTCGCGCAATTTGCCAGGTCAGTCCTACATTTGGAAACCAACTTAGGTAATTTAAATTGGTTAACGAATCTGATTGAGCAGCTCGAAAATCACCTTGTGCATCTGTGTATTCTGCCCGCAATCCAGTAGAAAGATTCCATTTTTTGCCTAACGGTCGCGCGTAGCTGATGTAGCCGGCGGTTACGTTTTCGTCGTAATCAAATTCATTGGAAAACTCGTCAATTCGGTTGTTGTCTTCCAGTCTTCCTTCAAAAATATCAAAAATATTCTCGGTCATTACCCGACTCAATTTTGCCCCTGTACCAATTTTTCCACCCCAGCGTTCTTCCTCATAATCTACTTGAAACGTGTAAATGTCAATGTCGGTTGGTGTATCAAAACTGTTGACTACCTGGCTTAATTCTACGACTTCTTCCGCATCGAAGTAGGTATTTGGTTGAAATCTGGTCGATTCATTTCGGTAACGTCCATAATCCAAGTCAATGTTTAAGGTGCGTCCAGTTGAATTAGAGAAACGGTAATTGACATTAAAAGTATTCTGTTTTTGGTCATCTTCAGAAATATTGTTCGCAATCAGGATACTGTCAATTGGACCACCAGAACCAATTTCAATTCGATTAAATCCATTACCTAAGTTGTCTCCATCTCGACCCGTGACAAGGAAACCAATAATGTGATTTTTTCCCATAAAGAAATCCGTTCCGAGGCGATAATTGTAAAAATTTTGGTCATTTAAACTATTATTATCTTCCACCAAAGTAACGCCATTTTGAAAACTGCGGAACGTCATATCATTGAAAGATTCTCTGTCGCCGTATCCCAACGTGCCGAAAATATTCATTTTTTTATTCCGATAATTTCCCAATCCATTCAAGTTGTAACGAGTGCGCTGACCTTGTGTAAACGTACCTCCAATCGACCCGTTTGCCCCAAGACTCTTATCCTTTTTCATAATAATATCAATAATACCCGCATTACCTTCTGCCTCGTACCGTGCGCCCGGGTTGGTGATGATATCCATGCGGTCAATCTGCTCGGCAGGGAGTGTTTTTAGGTAATTGGCTAAGTCAACACCACTTAGAGGGAGTCGCTTCCCATCCACATATACCAATACGCCCGACCGTCCGAGGACACTCACGTTATCGTTATTATCAACATTTACACTTGGCGCTTTTCGCAACAGTTCAATGGCGTTTGACCCGACGCTGTTGATAGTTCCTTGTACATTAAAAACGGTGCGGTCGGGTTTGATTTCGACCAAAGCACGAGTGGCGGTAACGGTCGCTTGTTCTAACTCAACAGCTTGCGGTGCAAAGCTTAAAATCCCCAAATCCAGTATCTCATCAGTGGCAACCTGGACATCATTTTTTACAAAATCAGGAAAGCCCACATAAGAGGCTTTGAGAAAATAACTACCTGTTGGAATGTTTCTAATTTGGAAAAGTCCAGCTTCGTCGGTCGTTTCTACTTTGACCATACTGCTATCAGCAGCAGCGTGTAAAACGACATTGGCAAAGACCACTGCTGCGCCATCGGCATCTTGTAATTGCCCTTTAATTGCGGTATTTTGAGCATTTATGCTAAAAAATAGAGAAACTAATAAAAAAGTGTAAACTGTCTTCATACTAATATTTTTGTCGGAAAGTAAATAGATACTGTCTTGATTTAGAATTTTATTTGGAAATTGGGTGTTTGACTTTTTATCATGCAAAATTATTCCAAATATTTGTTAAACCGATAAGTTTTAGATGAATAGACAATTTTTATATAGAAAAGTTGCGTAGAAGACGATAGTGATTAGCGATTTTTGCTCTGTCTGAGAAGATATTTTCTGTGGTGCGGACGGACGAGTGATAGGAAAAAGAACCAATAGCAATAGATTTGATTGCATTTGAAAGAAAAAATCCGTGGTGCGGGCGGACAGATATTCGCAAATGAACTTGCAAAAA
>CAYUNA010000706.1:0-2927 GCA_964445895.1 uncultured Saprospiraceae bacterium
CCCTTAACCCTCCACCGCCCCGTGCTGCAGGCGCGGGGAAGTAAGTTTTTTGAAGCTCGAAAATCGCAAGATTTTTGAGCTTCTCATAATTTAAAGAATCCTTATCTAACTTTTATTACAATTCTTTTTGGCAACCATTTTGAATCTAACGGGTTAACTGATTGGCAAAAGTGATAAATTTTATTCAACTTTGCCCACTAATTGGTTAGTGAAGAATTGAACCATTACTTAAAAATGTGGATATTCTGAAATTGACTCTTGAGGAAATATTACGTTGTTCTACTTTTTTAGAGCAGGAATAATTCCAGAAAATTAAAAAACATATAAAAATAAAAATAAGATGGCTGAATCTCACAATAATACACCACCACCAGCACAAGGTGAAAAAAAGAAAACTCAACTAAACATTGAGTTGCCAGAAGAAATTGCGGAAGGCGTTTATTCTAACCTGGCAGTCATTTCGCATTCTCATTCAGAGTTTGTGGTTGATTTCGTTCGGTTACTACCCAATACTCCAAAAGCGAAAGTTAAATCGCGTATCATTTTGACGCCAACACACGCCAAGCGATTGATGAAAGCGTTGATTGAGAATGTGAAAAAATATGAAGGACAACATGGGAAGATTGGCGAGCCAGAGATGCCACAATTTCCACCAATGAATTTCACGCCGAAAGCACAGGCGTAATTGATGGGGGCTATATCAACAGGCAATTTTTCTTGTTACTAAGTGAAAAGAATTTGGTTCTTTGACAAGCCCCGTGGATTAAAATTTGAGGGGGCAAAAGCGGTTTTTGCAAAACCACTTTTGCCCCTCCAACTCCCTTGAGCATCTTCTACTGGCGTTTCGATAAAATTTAAACATGCTCTAAAGAAATAAGGCATCAACGAATCACTAACTTCTGCACACTCCGTCCATTTTCTCCTTCCAAAACGACGATGTAATTGCCACTTACCACTTCTTCTACATTGATAAAATAATTGGACTCGCCAGCTGGAATATTTCCATTAAAAACAGTCTCCACTGTTTGACCGAGCATATTTTTTAAGATGATTGTTCCGTTCATTGCCTGTGGCATATTTACAGGAATAACGGTTAGGGAAGTAGCTGGATTTGGAAATACCTCTTTTAAAAATGGGCTATTGGAAGACCATTCGTTTTCCGTAGAAACTACATTATTGATTTCAAATTTAAAGTAACCCGCAGGCGCAACGATTGGTCTAATGCCTGTTTTTCCAGAATTGGCTTCGGCAGAGATATAGTAGAATATTTCAGTACCATCTTCCTGATTTGGAATCGTTGCTGACCAAATTGCATCATCTGCATTTGTCAGGGTCATGGGTACATCGATGTAGCCTGCCAAAGTATCAATTGTCCAGGAAAGCGTCGCAGAACTAATGCCCGAACGATGTTTTACAATTGCGTCTACCACATAATCATCCGTATTTTCGGAAGGTGTCAAATCAGGCAATTCGCCATGTGCAATCCACAACGGATCATGCACACCAACCTCTTTGGTGATGCAGTGAATTGCGCCACCAGAGTTGATAATTTGCGTACAGTCAATGCCTCGGATTTTATAACCGGGCATCATTTCCGCCCATTTTGCCAATGCCTCGTCGTCGTATTGCGTATTATAAATGGGGACTAAAATTGTTTTGTTGACAAACAGTGCATTTGTATATGTCCGATATTCAAAAGGATTAGAGCATTGTGGTGGATAATTACCGTTGCCACACGGCGGCTGAATGATGCGTTCGACTCTAAAGTCAGTATCAAATTTCGTTTTAAAATTATCCAATACATACAATAGATTGGCTTCCAACTGCGGACCATCCGAAATCCCTTCCGGAAAATCACCAATCAACAGCGTTTGTTCATCTAATAATTTCATGTGCATATCAATGTGATTAATACCATCATACGGCAATACATCCATTTTGATATACTCGTCTATGCCCATAAAATCATTCATAATTTGGTCAACGTCTTCTTCCGAGTGATTGGAATCACCCCAGATATTGCCGGGACCATTTTCATTCAAAACGAGCTTAGAAGCGAAGCCTGTTCCCAAGCCATCTGCCATAAAATTCCCACCGGTATTCACTAAATCCAACGGCGCAGCAGTCGTATTGTAAATGGGAACATCAAAATAATTGGCAACCGTTTCAGGAATGGTATCATCGCGTGGACGGTTTCTATTATAAATCCAATCTATAAAAATCAGAGAATCTACATCATTAGCATAAGCTGGATTTCCACCGTAATCTCGTACCCAGATTGAGTTGTAATTATCCGTGAGAATCGTCACATTATCCATATCAATGTCGTTGTTGGCTAGTGTATTTTGGATAGTGGTCACTTGATTCGGACGTGCCATAATCACAACTTCCACTTCTTCTTTAGCATAGCGAACTATCTCTGTCAATACATCTGTAAATGACGTCCAGGTAATCACAATTGCTTGCATTTCTTCCCATTCTGCCATCGTTCGGACGGGGAAATCCGGGGGTGTTTCGATATTTTTAAGAGGATTGTTTTGATTGAAAATATTTCCATTTTGAATCAACTCCAATTCAGTAGGAGAGTGTCCGATAGGAAGTATTTCGCCTTTATTTTGAGCTAATAAAAGGCACGGGAAAAGGACAATTAGTAGTAGTAAATTTAGTTTCATTTTTAGGTGTATGATATTATCAAAAATATTTTTTGTCAGGTCAAGTCTAATTTTTTACCCCCTTAAACTTGTCAACCTCTTAAATACACTTCGCGTTCCTTAGGGGGCGGAAGGGCGATAGAATTCATTTAGAAATTCCAAATCAAAACTGCCCGTTTTAAAATAAATACGAGTGAAAAGCAAAAATACAAAACCTCCCACACTTAATTTCAAAAACTAAAAAAGCAGATTAGCATCATTCCGACACTAACCCGC
>CAYUNA010000707.1:0-2926 GCA_964445895.1 uncultured Saprospiraceae bacterium
CATAGGCAATTATTTAAAAATGCGGCGCAATATTGCATCAACCTCTAAATTAGACGGTCGATTGTAAAAATTTTCCGTACTGGAATCATCCAGATTGGCATTCGTAATCAACTCTGGTGAAAAATCCTTTTTAGCTTTTCCTTCCAAAATTAACCACGCCACCATTTCGTTTTTCGGGGTACTAATACTGTGTAAAACATCGGATGGCAACGACAAATAATCACCTTTTTGCAAATTTCGGGGCGATGCAAATTTAACCGCTACCATTCCTTTAAAAATAATTTTTGGCTGTCCCAAATGTCCTTTGCCCATCCCTGTTTCAAAACCATAACGTTTGTAAAAACAATCACTTTTCGCTTTTCGAATGACCTGATTTGTCAATTGTCCGTAGACCACTTGCAAACCAATATCGTAGCGATGATTGTGAAACCCAATAGACATTTTTGCTTCGTTGTTGGGGTCATTTTTATATAAATCATTCTCTGCAAGCACTACATACAAACGCAATAACCGCCCGTTTTCTAATTCTTTTAAAACGATGGAATACAAGTTTTTTGCATGGCAGTCTTTGACACATTTATCATAAATCGGCAAACCGTTCCAACGCTCAAATTCTCTATTTAATTCATTTTTCATGGTCTGTTAATTTAGAGCATGTTTAAAATTTTACCGAACTGATAATCAATAGTTTATGGTTCTGACAATAAATTAGCAAAGGAATATATCGAGATACATGACTGCGCTAATTTGAAGTCAGGTTCATAAAACATTGGTTATCAGGAGAGTAAAATTTAAACATGCTCTTAGTAAGTGCTGCATAGTAATTCTGGCGTAGTAATTTCCGCTTCCAACGTCGCCCGAATATCTGCCAAACTCGTTTCTTTCACCAATTCCCCATCCACAAAAACGGTCTCTAACAACCCGCCGCCTTCTTCCTTCATCGTCACCTCATCACGCATCACTAACTCGCCCGCTACCCTATCAATCCGCAGCAATCCTTTCGCAGATTTCTTCGTTCCATCGTCTGTTTTAGGATTTTTAAAAATCGCCCGACCTTCGCCGTTGACGACTCCATAAGTTGCCTTCATTGCAAAGCCAAAGGTGTCCCGAGTGACATATTGATAAGTATATGAACCGATACCAAAAACGACATTTGTAGAAGCGAACCCCTTGTCTTTCAGTGTTTTACAAATTCGCTCGCAACGCTCCAACGTGATACTATCGCCGTAAATCAAACCGATATGCTCGTCTAAGATTTTATAACCTTTTTCAGAAGTCGTACCGCCAAAAATCTCCCACAAGCACTCAACTGCCCCTTTGAATTCAGGGCTTCCAGCGGCTGCATTTGGGTCGCCACAGATAATTTTAACGGGGTCGCCCGAGTCTGGTCGAATGACAACTTTGCCATCGCGCGCCAAAATTTCGGGCTTCAAATCCACCAAAAATTCCGTAATAACTTGCCAAAAATCCCACGTATCAGAAACAATACTCACCACGCCTTTTGGATAAATTTCGTTGATTAATCGGCGAAAGGTTTCGATTTCTGCATCTTGCGTACCCATGCACATCACGCTGTGTTCGGTTGCCGGAACGCTCGCGCCTACGAGTTCTTTTTCACAATCAGCACCATAAAATTCCTCCAAAAAATCAACCGCTGGAATACTATCCGTCCCCGCAAAACTCAACAAATGTGCTGCCCCACTCATCATCGCCGCTTCCATACCCGCCATACCACGAAAACTAAAATCATGCGCTTGAAATGGCACAAATTCCACATCGCCGCCCGTCATTTCGGCGTATTTATCCAGGATTTTTCGGTATTCCAATGCCATCGTCGCACTCGTACACGGCATCCACAAAATGCACGAAAAAATAGTTTCCAGGAAGTTCGTTATCCAGAAAAATTCAGGCAGCGTATTCTTAATCGTAAACATCGCCGTGCGCATCGGGACGCGCGTACCTTCAGGCAAAGCTTTGATTTCAATCGGCAAATAGCCGAGGTCGTGCAAGGCTTCGACGTGGTCGTAAGTAATCGCCGCTTCGCCCAAATAATGATTGATGCGGCGACGATATTTAGCGATGACTTCTGCCTTCGGTTGCCCAAAAAAACCTTCGTCAAATTCTTTTTGCAAATATTGCTTGATGAAATATTGCAATCCAAAAAAGACTACTTTATCAATGCCTTCGATGCGGCTTTTCCGCGGTGTCCAGTTGGAATAAACGAGTTCTGTTCCGCTTGGATATTGGTTGCGGTGGTCCACTTTGTAGCCGTCCGTTAAATGTAATGCATTCATGATTTTTAATTTAGTAGCCACGTACTTTAGTACGCTGGCAAGTTTTTTTTTATGCCGCCTACTAAAGTAGGTAGCTACTATCTCTTACTTCCATCAGCGCAAATCCCAATAAATTCTCCCCTTTCCAGCAATCAGGACGCAAAATATCTTTATGGTCTTGTGCCATTCCAATCCCCCAAATTTTATCATACGGACTCGCTTCTACCAAGATTCGATTGTTCGTATTCAATAAAAATTCGCTCATTTTAGGATGCTGTTCAAACTTATGTTGATTGCCTTCTACCACAAATTCAAACTTATGCGCATCCCAAATCTCAGGTTTAAAATTGCGAACTTCACGCCCCAACTTTTTTGCCTCAGCGGCAGATTTAGCGACTAATATTTTTGCTTTAATTTCCTCATCTTCAAATAGTTCTGCTTTTTTCACCATCATCCAATGTTCCGCCGTTTTGTAAGTTATGCCTTCTACTTCAAACGGTGATTCAAACCATTGGCTAAAGCAACTTTTAACAATTGAACCATCTCTTGACGGTCGATGTCCCCAGAAAAACAGGAACTTTTGCGGTTCTCCGTTTAAGTATTGTTCGATTGTTTTTTCTAATGTGTATTTCATGATTTTTGATTTTTAAAAT
>CAYUNA010000708.1:0-2926 GCA_964445895.1 uncultured Saprospiraceae bacterium
TCATTTTTCATCCTCAAACTCCTCTTGCTTTAAATGCAAAGAAACTTTTGTTACATGGTACCTATTGCACTGTAAAGTAAGTTTCTTTATATTTTTTACAGAGGAATTTTAAAGGAGCAAAACGATTTGCAAAAACCGTTTTGCTCCCTTAACACCCCACCGCGCCGCGCCGCAGGAGCGGGGGAGTGAGGTGTTTGAAGCTAGAAAATCGCAAGATTTTCGAGCTTCTCATAATTAAAAGAAACTTCCTTTACAGTGTATGGCAATGCGCACTGTTTTTTTTGATAGAAACCAAATTAATTACTACGCGGCACTTACTATTTAGAATTGTAAAAAAAAATAAAAAAGGGCAGCCCATAAAATAAGCTGCCCTTTAGTATAAATTTCAAAACAAAGTCCAACAATCGTCAGACCTTATCTATCTTTAAGCCAAATCAAAGCGGTCTAAGTTCATCACTTTGTCCCAAGCCGCAACAAAGTCAGCAACAAACATTTCTTTGGCATCAGAACAACCATAAACCTCCGCAATCGCTCGAAGTTCAGAGTTAGAACCGAAAATCAAATCCACGCGGCTACCCAACCATTTGAGGTCACCGGTTCTGCGGTCACGACCTTCAAATACTGTTTCATCCTTAGAGACTGCCTTCCAAGTCGTACTAAAATCTAACAGGTTAACGAAGAAATCATTCGTCAATTTTCCTGGAGTCTTAGTAAACACACCATGCTGAGATTGTTCTGCATTGACATTCAATACTCGTAAACCACCAACTAAAACAGTCATTTCAGGAGCAGTCAAGGTCAACAATTGTGCTTTATCAATCAACATTTCTTCAGCAGAAACGCTGTAGTGATGTTTAGAGTAATTGCGGAAACCGTCTGCTTCTGGTTCGAGAACGTTGAAAGATTCAATATCCGTTTGCTCCTGTGTTGCATCTGTACGTCCAGGAGTGAAGGGAACAGTAATTTTGTGTCCTGCATTTTTTGCTGCTTGCTCAATAGCTGCACAACCACCCAAAACAATTAAGTCTGCAAGTGATACATATTTTCCTCTACCCAACGCATTGAATTCCTCTTGGATACCCTCCAAAACGTTCAATACTTTCGCCAATTGGCCAGGTTGATTTACTGCCCAGTCTTTCTGTGGAGCCAATCGAATGCGTGCACCATTTGCGCCACCTCGCTTGTCAGACCCACGGAAAGTCGAAGCAGAAGCCCATGCGGTAGAAACCAATTGAGCAACTGATAAACCAGAAGCCAAAATTTTAGCTTTCAAACCATCAATATCTTTCGCCGTTACCAATTTGTGCTTAACTTCTGGAATTGGGTCTTGCCAAATCAATACTTCTTTCGGTACATCTGCACCCAAATAAAGTGAGCGAGGACCCATATCTCTATGCGTCAATTTAAACCAAGCTCGTGCGAATGCATCCGCGAATTGCTTAGGATTTTTGTGGAAACGCTTTGAAATTTTCGCGTAAGCCGGATCCATCTTCATTGCCATATCTGCGGTCGTCATCATCAAATTTTCGGTTATTGATGCGTCATGAGCAGATGGTACAGTGCTTCCTTTATCCGCTTTTGTTGGCTTCCATTGGTGAGCACCTGCTGGGCTTTTGGTCAATTCCCAATCGTAACCCAACAAGGCGTCGAAGTAACCATTATCCCATTTTGTTGGATTAGTTGTCCATGCACCTTCGATACCACTAGTAATAGTATCGTTGCCATGACCAGAACCATAAGAATTTTTCCAACCTAAGTTTTGTTCTGCAATACCTGCACCTGCTGGCTCTCTACCGACATATTTGTCTGGATCTGCTGCACCGTGTGCTTTTCCGAAAGTGTGACCACCTGCAACTAAAGCGACCGTTTCTTCATCGTTCATCGCCATTCGGGCAAATGTTTCTCGCACATCTACTGCTGATTTTAATGGGTCAGGATTACCGTTTGGACCTTCTGGATTTACATAAATCAGACCCATTTGCACCGCTGCCAAAGGATTTTCTAAATTACGGTCACCACTGTAACGCTGGTCACCCAACCACTCTGTCTCCTTACCCCAGTAGATGTCCTGTTCTGGTTCCCAAATATCTTCTCGTCCGCCTGCGAATCCAAAAGTTTTAAAACCCATAGATTCCAAAGCAATATTACCTGCCAAAATCATCAAGTCAGCCCAAGAAATCTTTTTGCCATATTTTTGTTTGATTGGCCAAAGTAATAAACGGGCTTTGTCTAAATTCCCATTATCTGGCCAGCTATTTAATGGCGCAAATCGTTGCGAACCAGAACCACTACCACCACGTCCGTCAGAAGTACGATATGTACCTGCACTGTGCCATGCCATTCGGATAAAAAATCCGCCATAATGACCATAATCTGCTGGCCACCAATCTTGCGAATCGGTCATTAATGCCGTCAAATCCTTTTTCAACGCTTCTAAGTCCAAAGACTTGAATTCCTCTGCGTAATTGAAAGATTTACCCATCGGATTAGATAGGTTAGAGTGTTGACGAAGAATGTTTAATTTCAATTGATTCGGCCACCAATCGCTATTTGTTGTTCCACCGCCCGCATTTTTATTGACTTTGCGACCTGCCAGAAATGGACATTTAGCTGCGCTATCCTCATTGATTCCGTAGCTGGGAGTGCCTGCTTCTTTATTCAATTCTGCCAATTCGGCATCTTTTGATTTTGCCATAATATTATAATTTTCAGTTAAGTACTGTGTGATATTATTACTAAGTGATTTCTAATTTTTTGCAAATGTAAGTCTTAATTCATGAAAATGCAATATAATTTTTATTGATTTAAATGATTAGAATATAGATTTTGTCTATGGTTTTTTGGAATAAAAAGCCCATGTTCATCTTTTGGTAAAGGGTTTTCTCATAAAAAATAAATTGGACTGGGTTGGCGCGGAGCGACTTAG
>CAYUNA010000709.1:0-2924 GCA_964445895.1 uncultured Saprospiraceae bacterium
TTCACACTGTATTAAATTCTATTTCACAGAATTAATTTGTTAAAGAGCTTTATTCTTTAAATAATCCTTAGAAGTCCGTAAACCTGTTTTACCTTGCTCCCCTCAACAAATCAATATGACCATTTAAAATTACTGGTGATTCTACAATTCCAGCTACTCGTTCTTCAAAAACATGGCAAGTATAGTAGTAAGTGCCAGAAGGTAAATCATTGCCATTGGCATCCGTACCATCCCAATTGATATCCGGGTCTTCGGTTGTGAAAACTACTGCTCCCCAACGGTTATAGACCTGCATTTCTATTCTCGAGATAAAACAATATGGATAAGGAATGAAGGCATCATTTTCACCGTCTGCATTGGGTGTAAAGGTATTAGGCAATACGTAAGTTGGACAATTATCGACGCAGAAAATATTGCTAAATGCACTTTCATTTAAAAAAGTATCCAGCGCTGTGACGGCATAGCAACCCGCAATGCCCATATCTGGAACATGTACAAAATTAGTGTCCGTTGAATTCTCAATTGTAGTGATGAATTCAAAATCAGCACCTTCCGTAGCTGCGTAAAAAATATTGTAGGTAACCACATCATCCGTATCTTCACAAATATCGTTTGGATTCGCCCACGAGAGTCGGTTTTCGAGTGTTTCTTCCAGGCAAGAGACATCTTCATCACAAAGATTTCTCACGGTCAACACTGGTGGACAAGGTGGAATGGTATCCAATGGAATTCCGCATTCTTCCTGTGATAGATTTATCAATGGTGATGGCAATCCATCCACACCATAAGAACCTAAGGCTCGGATATAATAACAATATTCTCGACCATTTACCAGTCCTATGTCTGAGTAATTGGGTTCAAGGGACATACCAATAGAATCGAAAACACCCGCCGTGTTTTGACGGAAAATATGGTATTCAAAATTTGACCAGGGCGTATCAAAATCCCAGGAAAGGTTATTGGTTTCGTCAGTCGAAGCTATGTTTAAAAATACAGAAGAAGCATCGTTGGAAAAGCCCAGCGGTTCAATTTCATTATTAACGTAAAACGCAACTTCATAGAAAAATTGGTTGTCTTCGGTATTAATCGGCGTATCGACAAAGAAGGTGTCATTGGCTTCTGAAAAAGTTGGAGCAGAAAAAGTAGCGATAGGAATTTGGTTGCCACCTGACTCAATCCGAATCAATTCGTAAACATAAGGTCCAGGATTCAGTAGGGTATCCAAATCTTCGGCAAGTGGCTTTGTCCAGCGCACAAACATTTCTCCGTTTGCAGTCTCCGTTTCATCTACACTAACATTGATTAATAGCGGAACATCGCGACTCAATTGCACACAAACCTCATTAGAAGGCAGACTTTCGACCTCATTAAACGGATTTCCTGTTTGAGAAGTTAACGCAAATTTAGCTAAAACCCTATAACAATAAGTTCGGCCACGTTCGACATCATTATCCCTAAAAAAGTATCGCCCATCCACTATTTCTTCGGTTTCAATCACAATTTTGGTATAGCCTCTTCCATCCAAACCCGGTTCGCAGTTGTCTATCGGAAACGGATTGCTACCTTCTCGACGCCAAACCGAAAATCCGCCGAAATAGTCATCTGCCGCATTCTCGCAAATATAGGGGGAATCCCAGGTTACATCTACAAACTCGGACGTAGCGTCTGCTTGCACGTCTAAAGGTGGAGGTCCAACAACATAAATGCGAACTTGCTTCAAAACCGCCAAACCAGACGTATCAAAAACGTTATCAACCACCCTAAAAACTACTGTGTATGGATTTTTTCGAATGTGTTCACAGGTTGTATTCCATCTAAAAACTTGGGTCGTGGGTCCATTTACATATTGCGAGCCGAGGCTGACTACAGGCGGAGTTACAAACGGGTCCCAAATTTCATCAAAATCACTGGCTGGACTTACATCCAAAATAAAGGGCGCACCAAGGGCAGATAGTCTAATTTGGTCACCGTCGGGGTCGTCACCCGTAACGGTAAACTCGACGGTTTCACCTGCAATCACACATATTTCGTCAATAGTTTCGATGGTTGGAGGTTGGTTGTCTTCACAGTCCTCGACAAAAATTTGCATATCCCGCAGAACGGTGTCAATCGGACTACCATTTCGATAAGAGACGATAATCATGGCGACGTTATATTCACCTAAAACTTGTGGATTTTCCCAACAAAGCACTCCAGTGGTTTCATCTAAAGTCACCTCTGTAGTTGGGTCATTTCCAGCAATATTGGAAGGGAAGGTGTAATTTGGCACATTCATATCCAGACTTTGCAGAGGCGTTACTAAATGAAACGACAGTGAATCATCATCTGGGTCATAAGCATTGACATCATGGCTAAATTTTTGACCTTTACAGGCAAAATCAATCGGTGGTTGTAACAGTTGCGGGGTATTATTACAGCCAGTAAAAGTATTATTTAAAAACTCGTAAGTGGTTTGTAGATGGAAAGGTACATTGTCAGAACCAGGAGGATTTACATTTAAAACACCGCCATTCCGGTTTGGGTCAGTCATAGAAATGGTGTACTTGCCCCTTGCCGAATAAGTATGCGTAGATTGATAAATGTTTATCTTGACATCATTGCCAATATCAACTCCATTGCCACCACCATTCATTCGAGGTACTTGCTCACAAAAACCATCTCCCCAGCAAAGCGTCAGCGTATCCCGGTCTGCAGCCACACTACTGCCTTTGGTATAAGTCGTTATTGTTGCTTCAATCATTAAGAGGTCACAAGGCTCAATTTGTCTAATCGTAATTTCTCCTGCGCGATTGTGTGTCGCGAAAAGGTCATTGGATATACCCGAAAAAAGAAAGACAATTAAAAGAAGATATAAATATTTCATAATCGTTTGATTGAGTTTTGCGTGACGGGGATTTAATTAATTTTTGGTTTGTCCTTTAGGG
>CAYUNA010000710.1:0-2923 GCA_964445895.1 uncultured Saprospiraceae bacterium
CAAAAGATAGAAAATGTACAAAATTCTATCTGATTTTTAATCAAGGTAATTTGTGTGCATACCGTAGGCACTTAAGATTTAAAAAAAATGTTTTTTCAACCAATCACATCAATATCGCGTTAATCAATGGTACAACTTAACCAAAGACTAAGAGGTTCATTAATAAAATAAATCAATCAGTGAACCAAAATTCAAAATCAAACAATTCGATAAAATGAAAAAACACCTTTACTTTCTGGTCATTACACTACTAATTATTTGTACTTTTTCCACCACGGCAGAAGCCCAAAAACGGAAAAAGAAAAAAGACAAGGCAGCAACTTCCACCACCGATAAAAAAGACAAAAAAAAGAAGGATAGTAAAATCAAACCTTACAAAGACGTCATCACGGAAGATGCCGTTTCAGATGAAGGCTTGTTTACAGTGCATAAGGTAGGAGAGAAGAATTATTTTGAAATATCTAAGGACATTTTGGAGAGAGAAATCTTGATTGTGAGCCGAATTTCAGGGTTTGTCAAAAACTTGAATTTTGGTGGGGCAGGGGTGAAATCTCGTCCACAGCAAGTCATCCGTTGGCAGAAAAAAGGCGATAAAATATTGTTGCGTTCGGTTAGCTATAATAGTGTAGCGAGTATGGACGACCCAATCTACGAATCCGTCCGAAACAACAATTTTGAGCCAATCATTGCCACATTTGAATTAGCAGCTTATAATGTGGATTCAACAGCCTATGTTTTTGATGTTTCGGCGTTGTTTACCAAGGATGTGCCGATGATTGGGGCGGTCACGCAAGACCAACGAAAGCAATTTTCAATTAGTGGTTTAGATGCTGGACGTAGCCTTATTTCCAGTATGAAAGCATTCCCCGAAAATGTGGAAGTCCGACATATTTTAACCTACAAAGGCAAAAAATTACCTGATAACAATATTACACAAACGCTTTCGGTAGAAATGAACCAGTCGTTTATTGTCTTGCCCGAAACGCCGATGCAACCGCGTTATTATGATGATCGAGTGGGCTATTTTTCCATTCGACAGACTGATTATAGTTCAGAGGCACATTACACGCATACCAAACGCTATATCACGCGATGGCGATTAGAACCCAAGGATATGGAGGCGTACAATAGAGGCGAATTGGTTGAACCTAAAAAGCAAATTGTTTACTACATTGACCCTGCCACGCCAACCAAATGGGTGAAACACATTAAGCAAGGAATTGACGATTGGACGGTTGCTTTTGAAGCAGCAGGTTTCAAAAATGCGATTGTTGGAAAAGTGGCACCGACGCCAGCAGAAAATGAGGAATGGTCAGCAGAAGATACTCGATATTCGGTGTTGAGATATGTCTCTACAGAGATTCAAAACGCTATGGGGCCACACGTTCACGACCCACGCACTGGAGAAATTCTGGAGAGCGATATTATTTGGTATCACAACATTCAAAAGTTGTTGCGTAACTGGTTTATGACCCAAACCGCAGGAGCAAATCCAGCCGCACAAAAAGTGAAATTTGACGATGAATTGATGGGAGAATTGATTCGATTTGTCTCAGCGCATGAGGTTGGGCACACACTGGGATTACCGCACAATATGGGGGCTTCTGTAGCCTATCCCGTTGATTCATTGCGCTCACCAACTTTTACAGCAACACACGGTACGGCATCATCCATTATGGATTATGCTCGTTTCAATCATATTGCACAGCCAGGCGACGGGGTTAAAAATTTCTTTCCCCAAATTGGAGAATATGACATTTGGAGCATCGTTTATGGTTACAAATTGGTGCCTACTGCCAACTCAGCAGAGGCAGAAAAAGCAACGTTGAATCAATGGATAAAAGAACGAGCAGACAATCCTGTTTATCGCTATGGCAGGCAGCGGCGAAATACCTTTGACCCGACTTCTCAGACCGAGGATTTAGGAGATGACTCTATGAAATCAGGAGCGTACGGCATCGCCAATTTGAAGCGAATTTTGCCCAAACTTATTACGTGGGCACAAGAAGCAGAAGGTGCGGGTAACGACTATTCGCAATTGGAGGAAATGTATGAAGCAGTTTATGGTCAAATGGGCAAATATGTGCGTCACGTAACCACAAATATTGGCGGTGTTATTGAAAAGGCTAAATCGACAGACCAAGCTGGTGTCATCTATACGCCGGTTGATAAAAATACCCAGCAACGAGCAATGGCATTTTTGGATAAGCAACTTTTTCAAACGCCCAATTGGTTGTTGGATAAAGAAATTTTGCAGCGAATCGAACCAATAGGAGCAACAGAACGATTGCGCCGTTTTCAAGGTCGAGCATTGAACGCTTTATTTGACGAAAGCCGCTTGAAACGAATTGATGAAAATATTTCCTTGTATGGATTAACCAATTCTTATACGATGGTTGACCTATTTGAAGAAAGCCGAGCGTCTATTTTTACAGAAATAAAATCAGGCGGGACTATTGATGGCTTTCGCCAAAATTTGCAGCGAGCATACATTGACAAAATTGCGGATTTGATGAAAATAGAGGACGCCGACTTTGACATGACGAGTGCGAAAGCAATCGCACGCGGAACGTTAAAGTCTTTGCAAAAAGAGATTCAAAATGCCGCAGGACGACAATCAGATTTGAATACAAAATACCATTTGGAAGATTTGATAGAACGTATTGAAGCTGTGTTAAATCCGAAAAAATAGGTACTTGATTTTGCACCGCCAAAACTCACCCGAGGCTGTGTCAAAAGGCAATATTTCGTTATGCACCTTCGGGATTCTCAAGAGAGAAGTAATTTTGAAAAAGTTGCTTCTCCCTTGAGAATCCCCTCGTGGCAGCTCTAATATTAGAAAATGAGTTAAAGATTTTCGCCACGAAATAAGTACATGACACTATTTATCTGGATATTTTGACAGGATGTTTTTCCGCTATTT
>CAYUNA010000711.1:0-2919 GCA_964445895.1 uncultured Saprospiraceae bacterium
TAGGCTTCGTAAGTCTATATGGGCAAGGTTCAACAACCAGTTCGATGAAAGGTCAAATTATTGACGACACTAAGACCGAATTGATTGGCGCAAACATTGTTGCCGTTCACACGCCTTCTGGTACAACCTATGGCACAGTGACAGATTTGGGTGGATACTACCGCATCTCTAACATGCGCGTTGGTGGCCCATACACTGTCACGGTTTCTTATACGGGTTTCGCTGACCAAGTATTCAATGATGTCTATCTTCGCTTAGGAGAAACTTACAAAAACAACATCACTTTAGCAGAGTCTGCTGTCGAATTGGTCGGTGTTACAGTATCAGCAGATAGAGGTAGTACGGGCCAAAGTTCTGGTGCTTCTACACAAATTAGCGCAGAACAAATCGAAAACATGCCGACCTTAAATCGGGATTTGAACGATTTCACACGATTGACTCCTCAAGCAAAAGGTGCTTTCGGCGGTGGTTTATCTATCGCAGGTATCAACAACCGATACAATGCTATCTACATTGATGGTGCAGTTAACAATGACGTTTTTGGTTTATCTTCACAAGGTACAAATGGAGGTCAAACGGGTATTTCACCTGTATCTATTGATGTTATCGACCAATTGCAGGTAGTGATTTCTCCGTATGATGTCTCACAAGGTGGATTTGCCGGTGGTGGTATCAACGCCGTGACAAAGTCTGGTACAAATGAATTTGCTGGTACTGCGTATTATTTTTGGCAAAATGAAGACTTGGTTGGTAAAACCAACGAAACACAAGTTGAACGCGATGGCTTAAGTGATGCTACAAAATTGGATGATTTTAGCCAAAAAACTTTTGGTGCTTCTTTGGGTGGTCCAATTATTAAAGATAAGTTGTTCTTCTTTACCAATGTTGAAATTCAGGATGACGGAACACCTGCACCCTTTGATATTGAAAGTTATGAAGGAGACTCTAGCGAAGAACAATTGGACGGTTTAGGAGCTTTTTTACAAAATACTTACGGCTATGACGCAGGTGATTATGGTAGCAAAGCTGATAAATTGGAAGGATTTAAATTCTTTGGAAAATTAAATTACAACATTAATGATGACCACAAGCTGGTATTGCGTCACCAATATACCAAAGCAGAAAATACAAATGCAAATGGTTCAGGCGCACGTTCTATCAACTACGGTAATAATGGAGTATTCTTTCCATCTACAACCAACTCTACTGCCTTAGAATTGAACTCTATATTTGGTAGCAAAGCATCTAATAATTTGATTATTGGTTATACTACAGTTCGTGATGACCGTGATCCAATTGGGCAAAATTTCCCAACGGTTCGGATTGATGACGGTGATGGTTCTATTTTCTTCGGTAGTGAAGCGTTTTCTACTGCCAATCAATTAGATACTGACGTTTTCACGATTACAGATAATTTCAAAATTTATAAAGGCGCACATACCTTGACTGTAGGAACACACAATGAGTTCACTAAATTCTACAACTTGTTTATCCGTCAAAACTTCGGTTCTTACCGCTACGGTTCTTTGGATGACTTCTTGAATGATACTGGTGCAAGTGAATATGACCGTTCTTATTCTTTAGTAGATGATATAACGGGTGACGGTTCTGAGGCGGCGGCTGAATTTAATACTATCCAATTTGGATTATACGTACAAGATGAGTGGGAAGTTAACAACAAATTTACTTTAACTGCTGGTTTACGTTTAGATATTCCAGTTTTGACAACTAATCCAGATATTCACCCATCTTTCAATACCACTACCCTTCCACTATTGGAAGCTGCGGGTTATGACTTAGGTGGTACTAAAGGAGGACAAGCACCTTCTGGTCAATTAATGTGGTCTCCACGTGTTGGATTCAACTATGATTTAACAGAAACAACAACAGTTCGTGGTGGTTTAGGTATTTTCACAAGCCGTGTTCCATTTGTATGGCCAGGTGGTATGTACACTAACAATGGTGTAACTATTGGTGGTTTGAATGAAGGTGATTTGGAAGATCCAATCGCTTTTATTAGCGACCCAGACAAGCAGTACACCAATCCTAACTTTGCTATACCATCTGGACAAGTCGATTTGTTTACGGAAGATTTCAAATTTCCACAATTGTTCCGTTCAAGTTTGGCTGTTGACCATGACTTTGGCAATGGCTTGACAGCAACAGTTGAAGGTATTTTTTCTAAAAACTTGAATAACGTTGTTTACAAAAACATCAATGACGACCAAACGGTTGGTTTCAATTGGACAAATGGCGCAAACAATACTGACAACCGTCCAATATTCACGCGTACTCCTGTTGACCCAACTTATACAGCAATTTATTTAGGTGAGAACACCAGCGAAGGATATTCTTACAGCGTTACGGGGTCTGTTAACAAATCTTTCAAATCTGGTTTATCTGCTTCTTTGGCTTATACTTACGGACAGGCAGAATCCTTAATTGAAGGTACTTCCTCGCAAAACTCTTCTCAATGGAGAGGTGGTTTTCATGTAGATGGTCGTAATAATCCAAGCTTTGGTCCTTCTGATTTTGGAATTGGACACCGTATTGTTGGTTCTTTTAATTATGGAATCAACTACAATGAAGCTAAAAATGCACGAACTGTTTTCTCTGTTTTCTACAACGGACAATCTGGTGACCCATACTCTTATGTTTATAATAATGGTGAAGAAAATTTCCAATTTGCATCTAACATCAACAACCAAAGTGGTAGCACCAGCCGTAATCGTTCTTTGATTTACGTGCCTGCTGATGCCAATGACATTGAATTAATTGACTTGACTAATAATGACGGAACTGTTGCAATGTCTGCTGCTGATCAATGGGCTGCTTTGGATAAATTCATCTCTGAAGATGATTACTTATCTGAAAGAAGAGGTGAATACGCAGAGAAAAATGGCGCACGTTCTCCTTGGG
>CAYUNA010000712.1:0-2917 GCA_964445895.1 uncultured Saprospiraceae bacterium
TTAAGAAGTTTTAAATTCATACTAAAATTTAAAGCCCAAACCCACCATGAAATTGCGCGTTGCCTGTGGATAAACGCCAATCAAATTATTATCAGCAGGAGCTCCATCAAAATAATAACGATAAACCCATCCGTTATTTTCATACAATTCATCAAATACATTTTGGACTAAGAACGTCAGATTAATTTCTTTGATAAACTTCGTTTTAAATGAATAATTGATTCGAAAGTCACTGATGAAATAAGCGTCTAACTTTGCATTATCGTTAGAAGTATTGTCTAAAAATTGTTCACCAACATATTTATTTAAAAGTGTAACTGACCCGTTTTGTGTATCATTTTTAATAAAATCATAAGTCAGCCCTCCACTCATAATGACATTTGGTGAATACGCAATATCAGTATCCTCATGAATTTCTTCACGCGACCCTAACCAGGAAAAATTTTCATCAAAAATATCCGCAAATTCTGTGATAGATTCAATCTTGTTTTGGCTAAAGGTTGCTGTTCCGTCAAATCGCAATCGTTCCGTCAAATTCACCCCACCTACTAACTCAATACCTGCTCGATAGCTATTGGGCACATTGATGCGAATCGGCGACCCAACATCATTCAACACACCTGTTGGAATCAACTGATTTTCGTAATCCATGTAATAAAGATTCACGCCAAATGCTGCTTTCGCAAAATTTTTCTGAAAGCCCAATTCTACGTTATTGAGTGTTTCTGCTTCTGGGTTTTTACCATTAATTGGGTCTGTGTCAGTATAATCTCCCCGCGCTGGTTCACGACTCGTGCGGCCGAAAGATGCGTAAAGGTTTGTCGTTTCATCGAAATCATAAAAAAGACCAACTTTAGGATTAAAGAAAAATAAATTATCTTCCGTTGTGACATCCCGTAAATCATTGTCCGTTCCCGTGATTTCATAATCAATACCTCGAACTTGCAAATCTAAATATCCCGTTAGGTTACTGGTCAATTGGTACGAAGTTTTAGCGAAGGCATTCACATCTAATTTCTCGCCCGTCCCAAAGTAATATTGATGTTTTGGGTCGGTATTCTCTGGCAGTCGTTCTGCCCAAATCACTTGCCCGAAGTGATCACCATCATACTGACTTGCCGCGCCACCGAAGGTGAATTGTAGACGATTGTCATCTTGAATATAGTTCAACGCCCAGGTCAATCCATAATAATCATTGTCTAACCAACGCCGTCGTACCAAATCCGTATCCGTAAAAACAACTGTCGAGTCGCTATTTAGAACTGGGTCTAAAATATAATCTGCCAAATCTTCGTCTGCTTTATATTGCTCAAAATAACCACTTCCTTTGGTGTAATGTGCAGCGAGTGTCATATTCCAATTTCGGTTAAACATTTTATTATAATGCAACTGAACGTGCGTTTGACCGTAGTCATCTACTTCATTATCGTAAGGTTCGCCTGTTTTTTCCGTTCCCGAAACGTTAAAAGTTCTGTCTAAGCCATCTTCAGATTCGCGAATATTTCTCAACTCATATGGCACCCCGTTCCAAGCCTGATAAGTGGTTTCATGTCCTGAAAAAACGGTCAGGCGCAATGATGATTTTTTACCTAAATATGCACCAGACAAATAGATAGATTCTAAGTCAGATTCGGCGCGGTCGATATAGCCGTCGGAATTTATTTTTGAAATTCGACCATCGAAAGTGAATTTATTATTAATTAAACCTGTACCGAATTTGGCACTTCCTCGTACTGTATTGTACGAACCGCCTGATGCTTGTAACTCTCCGTAGGCTTCCTTTTGAATTTGAGTCGTATTCATATTAATCGCTGCCCCAAATGACCCGACGCCGTTGGTTGAAGTTCCGACACCACGCTGAATTTGTATGTCGTTAGTTGAACTTAAAAAATCTGGCAAATTCACCCAAAAAACACCTTGAGATTCTGCATCATTCAATGGAATTCCATTAATCGTCACATTGGTACGACTACCGTCCGTTCCGCGAATCCGCATATAAGTGTAGCCAATGCCCGCACCTGCGTCAGAGGTCACAACAGTAGAAGGTGTCCAACGCAAAGCGAAGGGAACATCTTGCCCCAGATTTTGCTTCGCAATCTCTTCTTCATCTACTGTTGAATAGGTGAATGGACTTTTTGTACCTGCCCGAGTTGCCGCGACCGTTACGTTGTCCAAATTGATGATTTGTTCCGTCATTTGGAGGTCGATACTGGCAGATTTGCCGCTTGCTGTTAAGTCCACTTTTTTCCAAACATCCTGATAACCAACAAAAGAAAATTTAAGATTGTAAATACTTGCTACTAAGTTTTCAATCTTAAAAATACCTTGCTCATCGGTAATTACGACGGTTTTGTTTTCTTTAATAAAAACGGTTGCACCAGGTAGAGTTTCACCTGCTTTGTCTGTAATTGTTCCTGTTAGATTGACTTGTGCAAATGCAGAAATGGAAAATAGCATTCCAAAAAGGAAGAGTATAAATCTATTCATTTTATAAAAATTACGATAGATAGTCAACGGCGCACAATAGCTCCGAATCTATATCTATAATTAAAATTTTAGTAAAAAATTGAAAAAATACTCTCGAAAGGAGATGGGCAATTGGCACTGAAGAATATGCAATGAATAATTATCAACTCCATTTCTAAAGTCTATGAATAACTACGCATTGTACCTCGCCAATTGTACATGAAGAAGACGTATCCCTACCTGGCATTATCCGGGCAGGTTCAGTGGGTATAATCTCAGCCTTTTTCAATTAGTTATAAGAAACATGAGTCATGTTTCTTATAATTCATTGCCAAAAGCACCCCAAACGAGAAAATTCGGCGCAAAGGTAGTAGATTTATACAATTGTATTTCGTTTTATTGTAAAATTATACGGTCTTTTGTCTTTTGTTACACTGTATTTAGGAACTAC
>CAYUNA010000713.1:0-1681 GCA_964445895.1 uncultured Saprospiraceae bacterium
GCAGAAGTTGTGATGATTTTCGCCACGAAACATCCAGAGTGCGTAACATCAGTAAGGAACTAACGTTTCGTACTATATATATTTCGTGACGCACAACGAAATATTACTAATTCAAATTCATCAATAACGCAATTAACCAAATCAACAAAATTTAAAAAGCGATACAACCCCTCAATAATATAAGTACTCTTTAAACCAAAAATCGCTATTTCAAAATGGTTCACACAACCAGTATGACGGAAAAGGAAATAATTGATGGCTGTCTGGCAAACGATTCGATGGCACAGAAGGCATTGTATGAAAAATACAAAAAGGCAATGTACACTCTAGCTTACAGAATCACGGGCGATTTTGAATCTGCCAATGATGTTTTACAAGATGGATTTCTAAAAGTATTTAAAGGATTGCCAGGTTTTCGTAGAGAGTCGACGCTGGGTGCGTGGATTAAAACGATTGTGATTCGGACGGCTTACAGCAAAGTTCGAAAGAATAAGATATTTTTTGAACCACTTGATAATATTGATACTGGAGAATTGATTGATTGGGGGGATTACCTCGCTGCGGAATATTTGGAAAAAGCGATTATGTCTTTACCTGATGGTTACCGAATGGTATTTACGATGATAGAAGTGGAAGGATATAGTCATAAAGAAGTAGCAGAAAAATTGGAAATTTCAGTTGGGACTTCCAAGTCTCAGCTCTTTTACGCCAAGCGACGATTGAGAGAAATGCTGAAAAACTTTGTTTAAGAGTGGCTGGATTAAAAGATTTTCTGGCCGAACGCACCCCGAAATGTTCTTTTTACTCCGTCTTTAGAATTTAATTTTTCTTTTAACGAGAAAAATTGCCTTTTGATACATCTCCTACGGGAGCAGAAAAATAATAAAGTCTAACAAATACTGACACACAATATACCACAGAATGAAAGAAATCAATAAACATACCCTTATCGAAGCCTTGGCTTCTTTGCCAGAATACGAGCCACCGCGCGCCGTATGGGATGGAATTGAGGGCGAATTGGTTTTGCAAAAAAAAGTGGCAGAAATGCCAGAATATGAACCGCCAAATTTGGTTTGGAACAATATTCAAAACGATTTAGTGTTGCAAAAAGGCATTGCTGAATTGCCGGAATACGCACCGCCCGCGTCCGTGTGGGCGCATATTTCTGAAACGCTAAAAACTACAGAATCTAAGCCAAATGGTAGAGTAGTGTCCATGCGAAAGTGGATGCGATACGCCGCAGCGGCAGCAGTTATTGGCATTGTAACAGTTATCGGAATCAATCAATTTGGAACGACTGCGACTTCAGACGGACAATTGACTTACAGCGTAGAAACCGTAGATGAGGATTTGTTAAAAAAAGATTGGAACGAAGACGAGGATGCATTTGAATATTTGATGAATATCTGTAAAGAACGAGTAATTGCTTGTGAAAATCCCGAATTCAAATCCTTAAAAATAGAACTGGAAGAACTAAATGATGCTAAAGCAATGCTCGAAGAGGCAATAGGTAGCTACGGAACAGATGCTAATTTGATTGCTGAAATGCGCCAAATTGAATTTGCACGAACAGATATTGTCAAGCGAATGATTGATAATGTTATTTAATGTAAAGTTGAATAATTGAGAAAATACGAATTGTTGAAACAGTCCTTTTGGATTTAGGAAACAATAACCTCGA
>CAYUNA010000713.1:1781-2917 GCA_964445895.1 uncultured Saprospiraceae bacterium
TTTGAGGATTAATTTATAAAAATGAAAATAGTATTTCAAACATTGATTTTTTCGACAGCCATGTTGTTCGCAAATGCGCTTTTGGGCCAAGCGACATTGCAAGTGGTATCGAAAAAAATAGAGAAATCCTGGCCTTACGTAGATGGTTCGGAAGTCAATATTGAAGGAGAAAAAGCGGAAATAAAAGTCGAAACGTGGGAAAGCAATGAGGTGAAAATCGTTGTTGAAATTATTGCTAAACATCCTGATAAAAAGACCGCTGAACGCGATGTCAAAGCTATGATTTTTAAAGATGAACAGCATAGCAATAACATTTATTTTAGAAATTATATCAATAAAGATTTAGCACCCGAATCGGATTTGAGCGTAACTTATACGGTTACGTTGCCGGAGGATTGCCCCGTTTATCTGAAAAATCATTTTGGTCTGACCTACGTGAGTGACCTCACCAATGCGCTGACTATTGTGAGTGAATTTTCTAAAATTTTCCTCAATAACCTGAAAGGAAATATTGGGGTCACAACTCGTTTTGGCGACCTGGATGGTGAGTTTATTGATGGAAATGTGAGCATCAACTCGCGCCGTTCAGACGTGACTTTACGCGAAATCAAAGGCAATTGGGATATCAACTCTCAATACGGCGTTATCAAATTGTTTACCGTGCCTTACCCATCCGCAGGACTCCTGAGTTTGAATATTGATGCAGAAAAATCTGATGTTTATTTCTTTGACCCACAGCCAGATAAGTATGGTTTCAACCTCATTGCGCATTATGGAAACATCACTGCGCCACAGGATTTAAAATTAAATTATTTTGAAAATACCAAAGAGTTGAAAAAAGCTATTTTCTCCTCTAAAGTCGGTGACACCAACTCCATTTCGATAAAAATTTCCTTCGGTGATATTATTATCAAAAATCCGTAAGAAGAGTCGTCAGGAGTCAGATGTTATGCATTTCTGACCCCTGACCGCTCGCTTTTGACTCCTCTAAAATTAATTCTCTATTCTTCATTTTTAATTAGGAGTGTACGAAGTTTTGAAATTTCAGTTCTCAAGGCATCGACCCCCGACCCCTAAAGGGCAATACCGTTGAATTAAGCGCGGGTAGCGGATACCTTCAAGGTATCTGCTACCTA
>CAYUNA010000714.1:0-2901 GCA_964445895.1 uncultured Saprospiraceae bacterium
TTCAACCCAATACCTAAAATCTACACCCAATACCTCCTAATAAATGAGTAAACTTTATTTTTTTCGACATGCTCAAGCGTCTTTTATGGCTGATAATTACGACCAATTATCTAACCTTGGCGAGCAGCAATCCGTTGAATTGGGGAAGTATTTGGTAGCAAAGGATTTTCATTTTGATAAAGTATTTGTTGGGCCATTACAACGACAGCAGCAGACATTGAAGCGGGTAGGGGAGGTGTATCAACAGCATGGAAAGACGTTACCAGAAACGATAGTTGTTCCACAATTAAAGGAACACTCCGCTACAGAAGCAATGCATACGGTTTTCCCAAAATTAATGGAAGAAAATGAGTATGTTCGAAATTTGTTAGAAGCGGTCAAAATCAATCCGAAACTCAAAAGACGCAATAATTTGCTGGCATTTCAGTATTTTATGGATGAATGGGCAGCAGGGAATATTGTTGTTCCAGATATTGAATCTTGGGCAATTTTTCGACAAGAAGTGAAAAAAGGATTGAATTTTATTTTAGAAAATACAGGAAAAGGGGAGACCATCGCAGCATTTACTTCAGGTGGTACAATTGCGTCGATTACGGCAGAATCGCTATTTTTAAAAAATGAAAAACGGGTGTCTGCTATGAATTTTTCGCTACGCAATACGTCATTTAGCTCGTTTTTATATTCAAAAAAAGCTTTTAATTTATTGAGTTTTAATGAATTACCGCATTTGGAAAAGGAGATGGTGACATTCGTTTGATTGAAAGAGAAGATAATGTTTTTTAGCCCTCAAGAGTGTAGCACATTTTGCTGGAGATAAACCGTATGGAAATTTATACAAAATGAAAAAGTTGCTTTTTTTTATCATTTTCATCTCTGCTTGCCAACCTAAAAAAACACCTATTTTTACCGTTGCGGCTGCTGCGAATATTCAATTTGCGATGGAAGAGATAGTCGCTAATTTTGAAAAAAAGCAGCAAACAAAAGTCAATCTTGTTATTGGTTCTTCAGGAAAATTAACGGCACAAATTATTCAAGGCGCACCGTATAGTATTTTTTTGTCTGCAGATAAAAAGTATCCAGCATTGTTATCCGAAAAAGGAAAAGCAATTGGTTTACCTCAAATTTACGCTTTAGGAAATTTAAATCTTTGGTCAGCTAAGGATTTGATAATCAAAGAATTAAGTGATTTAAAAAATGCAAACTTCAAAAAAATTGCTATTGCCAATCCACAAACTGCGCCTTATGGGAAACAAGCAGTAAATGTTTTAAAATACTACAATCTCTGGGATTCTATTCAAACCAAATTGGTTTTTGCTGAAAATATCGCACAGACGAATCAATACATTTTGTCGGGAGCTTGCGACGTTGGGATAACGGCCGCTTCGACCGCTTTTGCCAAAAATATTGAGCACAAGGGAACATGGTTGGCAATTGATTCCCAGAGTTATAATCCTATCGAACAAGGCGCTGTAATTACTACTTATGGTCAGCAAAATCATACAGACATTTCAAAGCAATTCTATGATTTTCTTTTTTCCAAATCTGCAAAAATGGTTTTTTCTAAATATAATTATGGTAGTATTGATAGGAAATAGGGCAGGGTGGTGAAGCCGAGTTTTCTCTGTCAAACGGGTAGATTATTCGCTACAAACGCCCTAATTGCGTTCCATTTTCAATAGAAACAAGATAAGGCGTGGTATCCATTCCAAAACGGTCTCGATAACTACTCGAAATTTTATCAACAAATTCTTCCGTTCTGCTTTTTTTAATCAAATTAATGGTACAACCGCCAAAGCCACCACCCATCATTCGGCTACCCAAAATATACGGCTGATCAACGGTTTGTGTGACTAAAAAATCCAACTCTGGACAGCTCACTTCGTAGTAATTTTGTAAGCTATAATGAGAATCGTAAATCAAGTTACCCAATGTTTTAAAATCGTTGTTTGTTAATGCAGTTGTCGCTTTCAATACTCGGCTATCTTCCAAAATTACATGTTTGCAACGGTGGTAAACTTTTTCAGAAAACAACTCTCGATGAGCAGGCAACATATCATAAACAACATCTCTTAGTGCCTTGATTTCAGAGGTCGGATATAGTTTTTGCAAAATAGCGACCCCTTCCTGGCACTCTGCTTTTCGGGTATTATACTCCGAAGAAGCCAAGGCGTGAGAGACGTTAGAGTTCAGTAATAAAATTTGGTATTCTCCCAATGCAATGGGAAAATATTTGAAGTCCAAGGTTCGGCAATCTAACAATATTGCCTGGTTTTTTTTGCCCATCATGCTAGCAAATTGGTCCATAATTCCGCATTGAATACCCGCAAAATTGTGTTCTGCCATTTGACAAGCCTTAATCAATTGCCAATGATCAAATTGCAAATCAAACAGCTCATTTAAACCAAAAGCCAAGCTGCATTCCAATGCCGCCGAAGAACTCATGCCACTGCCAATTGGCACATCGCCCGCAAATTCTCCATCAAATCCCGTCAGTTTTGCACCCAATTTTTGTAATTCATGCACCACACCCATCACATAATTTTGCCAACCGCCTGTTAGCGGTGAAAAATTAGTTAGGTCAAAAGAGTAGTGTTCTCCTACATTTGTTGCCTTGATGTTTGCTTGATTGGGTGTTCCATTTTTGCTTAATTGAAACACCGAATTTTTATCTATCGCAGCCGGAAGCACCAAGCCTTCGTTATAGTCTGTGTGTTCTCCAATCAAATTAATTCGACCGGGAGATTGAGAAATGACGGTGTATTTGCTCATTTTGTGCTGTAAAGTTTATTTTAAAAAATTAGTATTTGGTAAGGGAAGAAGTGCTGCCTGATAATTAAGAGACATGTTCTAAATGTAAAATAAACGCTTATTTTTGATAATTCAAAAAAAGTCTAATTAATT
>CAYUNA010000715.1:0-2901 GCA_964445895.1 uncultured Saprospiraceae bacterium
AAGCTGCTACACCAAATGATAAGGCAATCGACCACCAAGACACAATTGTTGGAATATCCGCTGCCGAAGCAATCGCTCGTGCTGACAACACCCCCAAAATCACCCCCAGAAATCCACCAATTAAACTAATAAAAATCGCTTCAAACAAAAACTGCTGAATGATGTCATTCTGTCGTGCACCGAGCGAGCGCCGCACACCAATTTCCTTAATCCGTTCCATCACTGATGCCAACATAATGTTCATAATGCCGATACCGCCAACGAGGAGCGAGATACCCGCAATCACCGCCAAAACAAGGTTGAACGTATCCTGTGTTTTTTGCTGTTGTTGTAAGAGTAACTCAGGGACTTCAATCTCAAAATCAACGCGGTCGTGGTGCCGGCGTTTCAACGTTCGCGCCATCACATCAGCGGTTGCGCGAAGGTATTTGGAGTCTTTGACGCGTACCACAAATTTGTCGAGTTGGTGGTAATTATCATCCGTATCGTTGTCGTCCCAGTCGTTGCGTTCGATATCATCGTTGGTAATTTTTGCTCGGTTTTTGAACCGTAGCATCGCGGTAGTGACAGGCACATATACGTCCGCATTATAGTCGCGAATACCGAGGTTTTTAAGGCTTTCTTCGCTAGCATTTCGCTTTTCAAGTACGCCAATAATTTTCAACCAAGCCTTACCACACTTGATTTGTTGACCAATCGGGTCTTCTTCTGGAAAGAATTTATTTTTGATATTTTTACCAATAATACAGACCGGGCGACCGCCATCCACATGCCGCTGATGGAAAAAATTACCACTACCCAAACTTAGATTATTTAAATCAAAAAATGCATTGGTTACTCCAATACATTTCGCCCGTTCCATTTTACCTGATTGAATAACGCTGACGGGCAAAACGATTTCTGGACTAATGTCTTGGATGTTGGGTAAAATAGAATTTATCGCTTGAATATCGCCAACGGTGAGTCCGGGAGACCAAGGTTTTTTATCCGCATCTTTATTGCCGTTTTGATTGCTGCTACCTTTTTCATCAGCCAGTTCTTCGTCAGATTGAATGACGGCTTTGACGACAATATTGTTCGTACCGATGAGCTTCATTTGGTCGAGAATAGACTGTTTTGCACCCGTTCCAATGGCGAGCATGGCGATAACGGCACCGACACCAAAAATGATTCCGAGGGCAGTCAAAAAGGCGCGCAATTGATTGGCAAATACCCCTTCCATTGCGAGCATGAAGTTGAAAATGACTCTTTGCATCATAGTAATTGGGGGTTAGTTAAAGAAAATCATTCCGCCACCAGATTCGTTATCAGGTACATATTCTTTGGCTGCTTTCGCTTTGGCTTCTGCCTCTGCTTTTCGTCGGGCTTTAGCTTCCGCAATTTTCTTTCGGATTGCTTCTTTTATCGCCGGGTCAACTGGATAAAAGTTCAAATCTGCAGCATTAGACGGTGGTGTAAAATAAAACTCATCGCCCTCTTTTAGTCCATGTTCAATAATAACCTGATTGTCATTCGATTCGCCGACGATAACCTCTTGTTTCACCGTCGTTCCATTATCATTTTTATAAACAAAGGTCAAACTGTCATTATAAATAGCTTCCAATGGAGCAAAAATCACCTCATCAAATGTGTAAGTCAAAATCTCATTACTCGTCGTCATTGCAGGGCGAAGAATAGAGTCCGCTTCATTCAATTGGACTGTTACTTCAAACACTTTAGAGTCGTAACCCTTTAGTTGTTCTCCAATATTTGCCACTTGAATCACTGAGCCGGTATATTCATTTTCAGGAAATGCGTCAACCTTAATTTTCACATCTTGCCCTTCTTTTATTTTAGAAATATCAACCTCATTGACAAAGGTCTTTGAAATCATATCATCCAAATCTGGCAACTCTGCAACAGTGGGATTCCAGCTACTAATTTGCGAACCCGCCGCTACTTTTCCATTCCAACTTCGAGAATAAATGACCATTCCGCCTTTTGGGGCCATAATTGTAAACTCTTTTCCTAATTCATTTAAGCGACTAAGTTTCAATTGTTCGGTTCGCAATGAAGCCATGATTTCAGAAATCATGGCAATGGATTTGGTCTTACTCAATTCATACTTTTGTTCCAATTGCCCAAAGTCCCGTTTCGTTTTTTGCAAATCAATTTCGGCTTGCTGAATCACCATTTGTGGCTCGTATTTGCTTTGCTCCACTTGTAATCTTTTCTCATCCATGCCAAATTTCAAATTAATCAATTCATTGCGAATCGCCCGTAAATCAATCGCTGTATCAATCTTCGCCTGTTCGAGTTGCGTTTGAATTTTATCAAGTTCATTTTGTGCTTCTTTGGTTTTGGTAGACAATTCCGTCTTGTCCAAAGAGGCAACATATTCGCCTTCTTTGACTACCGTACCCTCAGGAACCATATCTGTAATTGTCGTATTGTAAATACCCGCAGGTCTCATGCCTCCTGGTCCTTTTATCTTGACGGAGTTCTTGGCTTTTAACTCACCTGAAGCATTGACGAAGATTTTAAATTCACCTTTTTGCACAATAGCGGAAAGGTTATCTTCTTGTTTTTTATCGGTAGAATCACCAGAAAGAAAGTAAAATGCTCCACCAAGCAAGATTAGAATAACGAGTGGAATTAGCAATTTTTGGAAAGTCATGACTTTGTTAGGTGTGTTGGTGAAAAATTGTTTTAATTTTTAGTGATGGTTTGCAAAGAGTTAGCCGTTTTCATAATGAAAGATGGTACAAAAGTAACATAAGTTGCATCTTACTCAATTATTTATGGTAAAAATTGTTGTTATGTAGTTGTTAAGGAAGTTGGTAATTTTAAGGTCTGGACAAATTCAATACAGTGTAGCAAAAGTTTATTTAAATTATCAGGAGGGAGAAAATTGCAAATTTT
>CAYUNA010000716.1:0-2898 GCA_964445895.1 uncultured Saprospiraceae bacterium
AAAATTTGCAATTTTCTCCCTCCTGATAATTTAAAGAAACTTTTGTTACACTGTATTTAATTTCATTTAGAATATATCAGGTAGGTAACATCAGTTATTGATTTCGCATTCTTAGCGGTGTATCAAATGTTTGCTACATCAGAAAAAAAATCCGTGGTACGTGCGGACAGAAATTGGCAATGGAAGAGCACTGCGTTTTTTTCCTTAAAGTTACCGTAATAATAGCAAGTCTCCTTCCAAAATGGCTCGTTGTCCATTCACCAAAGTATATTCAACAAAATAAACATAAACACCCATTTCCGCTGATTCTCCGTTAAAATTTCCATCCCAAAATGTAGCGTTTTGATTATCAAAAACCAGTCCTCCCCAGCGATTCAAAATGCGGAAGTTTTCGATGGATTGCACCGATGCACTGGTGAAAATTTGAAATACATCATTGATGCCATCTTGATTGGGAGAGAAAACATTGGGAGCGAAAACTGGCGTAGTTTGTTGTACTAAAAAGGTGAAATCAGCGGCGGCAGTGCAACCGTTTTCATCAGTTAAAACTAAAGAATAATCCGTGTTTTGTTGAGGAAAAAAAAGAAATTGAGTGGAGTCAAGCGGATTAAAACTACCAATGGGGTTGAGTTCAATATTTTGAATAGCGGTCGCATTTGTTTGAAGATTAACAACAATACTGTCCCCTAAATTTATGTCAAAAAGTTCGTTGATACTTAAGAAAAGGGGAATCGGTTCGTCAATCGTCGGTGATACCACCAACTGGCAACCGGCTGCATCTTCAATCACTAAATCATAATTTCCTGCAGTTAAATTTTCAAAACTCGTCGCTGCCGAAAAAGCACCGCCATTCAACGAAAAAATATATGGAGAAACGCCACCTGATACACTATCGACGCGGATACTTCCATTATCCAAATTATCGCAAGTGAGGTCGTTAACTAAAGTATTCACTTCCAATGGATTTTCGAAAGTTAAGGTGATTTCATTACTTGCCGTGCATCCCTCTGCATTGGTGACCGTAGTCGCGTAAGTACCTACTGCTGAAGCGGTAATATTCTGCGTAGTTTCGCTCGTTGACCAAGCGTAAAAATCGTAGGTTTCATCAACCGATATTTCGGTGGTTGTACCTTCACAAAACGTTGAATTTCCTAAAAAGGTAATCATCGGTGTAGGGATTTCTTCCAAAGTTAAAACAACGATAGAATCACAAATACCTCCAGTCGGAAGCGTATCTCGATAAACACCGCCTGCTGTTAATATTTCATTAGAAAACAGGTAAGTTTCACCTTCGCAAAGTACATCTGTCAGCTGCGTTTCTGGGAAAGCAAAGACTAAATTGACACAGGAAAAAGAGTCGCAACCTTCAAAATTTGTCAATTGAGTACAAACGGTAGTATCGGTCGTAAATATCTCACCGTTATACTCAAAACTCTCCGTCGGACACAGCGCAAAAAAGCTAGTGTCTGGAATTGGCGTAAGAATCGGCAATGTCACAAAAGCAGTGTCACTTATAAAGCAACTATCAAAAGCAATCACAGCAAAGGTACGGTTGCCAAAAGTCGGAATCGCCGCAAGATTTTGATAATAAACGGAGTTGTTTAAGGCTTGGCTTAGGTCGGCATCGTCCAATTCTGGGGTATTTATTAACGTAATACTACCATTGGTGTTATTTTCTATACAATTCAATTCGGTGTTTTGTTTACAAAAAATGGCTTCTGAATTTCCATCAGGTGGCGTATCGAAAAAATAAATTTGTAAAGAATCGACGAGAAAACTGGAAGTAATTTGAATGTCTGTATCGCTAAAAAAACAAACTGAATCTGCTGCACAAGTTTCTTCTGCAATAAAATCATTGCCTACAATCGTGCTATCATCTGCATCCAAATCCAATTCAGGGGCACAATCGAAAAAGGCAGCATCCGTAGCAGAAGTCGCCCCTTTAAAATTAGCCAATTCGGTATTGCAAATCAAGGTCAAATCGCCATTATTTAAATCAATTTCGTAGAGTCGATGCCCCCCAAACTCACTAATAGCGATGTACGTAATCGTTTGCCCACAGCCATTATTGACAGTCGTGATGGAACCTACTTGCCCAAAACTGGTATCCGGTAAAATGTCAATCAGACGGCTATCTAATGGATTGTCGAGATTGACTTGCCACACTTTTTCTACTGCATCCAAATCTTGCGCAGCGGCATATAGTTTTCCATTGGCGAAAGTCAATCCAAGAATCAAACTTTCGGTATAATCTATGTTTCCAATTACTCCTAAATCGGTAACTTGACTGGTGTTTAAATCAAGCGAAAAAAGTGTACCGGAGAAGTTAAAATAAAGCGTTCCGTCGGGGGCGAACGCGAGATGCCGAGGTAAATCTATAAAAGACAAATCAACGGCAGTTGTGTAAGTTGAGGTGTTCAAGTCCACGATAGACAACAAGTTTTCATCCGACGTTTGGTTTCTAATCATGGCGTAAAAAGTACCGTCGGGCGCAATCGCAATGCCTCTGGCAAATTCCTCATTATCGAAAGGAATGAGAATATCTTGTGCACAGTCATTATCGAGGTCAATTGTACCGACAGAAACGGGGTCCAAAAAACTATTAGAATAGTAAATTTCTTGGGCTGCAAGTCGTAGGCAAACTAATAGAAAACAGATAGGTAAGAGAGATTTTTTCTTCATATTTATAGCTTTTCAAATCTTTAAACTAAAAAATGAAGAGAAGGTTTAGGATGACTGATGTGTAACATAAATTAATTACTACGAGGTACTTAAGGATTTGTCTTTTACCTGATTTTAAAAAAATCCCTAAATTTGCCACCAACTTCCTCTCCTAAATACATTGTAAAGTAAGTTTCTTTGAATTATGAGAAGCGAGAAAATCGCAAGATTTTCGAG
>CAYUNA010000717.1:0-2894 GCA_964445895.1 uncultured Saprospiraceae bacterium
ATTTTCAAAAGGAAAGCCGAAATTTTAAATTTAAAATTTCGGCTTTCCTTTTGAAAATTTTAGAGAGTTGGTAATAAATAACCTACCCGTTATGGCGAAGTAAGTTTTTTATTTAAGAAATTTAAAAAATGCGAGCATAACTGGTTATTTGAGCCTTTTTTAAGTTTTTTAAATGGAAAAAGGCTTGTACCGACCTTGTGGAGGTAACGAGTCAGAATGGGTAGATTATTTTTTACCAATTCCCTTATATGAATACTCTATTACTTTTTCGCCAATTGCCAACGCAAACTCTTCTTCTTATAAAATGCAACCACGAAGTGTAATCCAACGCCCAACATTGCCCAGAAAATCATTCGTGCCCGACGAATTGCACCAAACAAACCACCTAAAATAGCCGCATAACCCAAGATGCTTAAAGCACTGGCAATGCCGAATTCATTGACACCCATCCCCTGTGGAATCACAAAACCAACAACCGCGCTAACGGAGATAAAGCTGGCAACCATAACCAATTCGATGAAAGCAGGGTCAATACTAAGAATGGTGAAAATCGCGTAGATTTCAAGGAGATTGAGGAAACGAGCACACAATTTGAAAAATAAACTACCCAAAAATCGAGCAGGTGGCAATGTTTCCATTTTAAAATCATCTGCTAATTTGAGCTTTTTCAAAATATAAGCAGCAATCATTGATGGAAATTTTGACATGGTTAACCACATCATCGTCAAACCGATGCAGGACAAAATCACAGCAACGACTGTTAATGGCGTAATCAAGTAATTATATTCTACTGGAAAAGTGACAAAATTTAGCGTCAAAATCAAGGTAATCGCTGAAAATATAATTCCCGACTGAGAGTGAATCAAGCGGTCTTGTACAGAAGTTCGACTGGCATCTTCATAACTCATCCATTGTGTCAGGTGTTTTACTTTCCATGGTTCGCCACCCAATCCTGCCAATGGAATAATCGTATTGTAGGCACTTCCAACCAGTTGATTGTATAACAAATCAATGAAAGGAACGCGGAATTTCAATAAGTTAGCAACGGTCAAAGTATCAAATATTATCCAGAGAATGGCGGTAGCAAATACGACAAATACGGCGTTTCCAATGTCATATAACTGTACGGCGACCACATCTAATTCCATTGAGTAAAAGAAAATTGATAAGATGACAACTCCTAATAAATAGAAGAAAATCGGGTCAATAATGCCGAAGAAATAAGGATTCTCTCCTTTCTTTGCCATTGCTCGCGAAATACTGATGGCCATAAAAACCGTTCCGACTAGAGCCAACCAAAACATGAATTGATACAAAAATGAGATACACAATAGGAAGCCTACAAAAGTAATTACGTCATCCTTTTTCATTGCTCGCCAGAAGCTAAAAAAACGGTCTGATACTACTGAATCGTGCTCCTTTGGTGGCGTGTCCATATTTTTAAAATCCGGCACTTTTTTTTGTTTATACGCATTCAAACTAACTTGAATTAGCATATAAAAAGACAACGCGGCAAATAAGATAATTCCAAAATAGTAAGCTTCAGAACCACTCACCCGATAGGCGCTCACCCCTAATGCACCAAAAAATAAAATGTGTCGCATTGTCCCGATTAATCGGCTATACCATGCACCAAAGTAGGAACTTTTGTAAGTCAAGCGCGCCAATTCTCCATCGCAACCATCTAAAATAGAAGCCAATTGGAAAATAATTGCGCCGCCAATAATCCACCAATTATTACCAGAACCCGCAAAGAATGCACCGAGCAGAGTCATCAACATAACGACCGTAGTGACCATGTTGGGGGTAACTCCCCAATTCGCTAAATTCAAGCTCAAACGCGTCGAGAAGAATCGGTTGAAATATCTGCTCACCCAACCATCATTCGGGTCGGCGATAGTTTTCATCAACTGTCGTTCTGCTTCCGCTTTCATACCTGGATAATCCACATCTTGCCACACCGCATTGGGAACCGAAGTCGCCCGTACGCCTGTCTCGTCAATCAATTGCTGAATCACATTACTCACCGATAATGCGCCCGCTTTTACTTTGTCTGAAATTTTATTTCCATAGCCTGCAGGAAAGTAAAACAAGCCAGTATCCACTAAGTCATATTCTTCGATTTCTTTTCCGATATTCCCAATTTTTCCATCTTTCGACAACACTTTTGTCGCGTCATCCATGTCAAAAATTTCGTCCAATTTTGGGTCACAAGACAAAGCTGGTAAATGTGGTTCTTCCATTGCTCGAACACCAAAATCTACAATTGTTTTTGGGTCAAAAATATGGTCACACATCGTTAAGAAAAACGGTTCTTCAATTCCTTCTGCTCCTGCACCAAAAGATACACCGTTTCCTTTTTCAAAATCAGGGCACTGCACAAATGTCACATCTACATCCTGAATGCGTGGAGACTTTGACATTTCTTCATAAATCTGTTCGCGGTAAGCTCCCAAAACAATTCGAAAGTGTTCTACACCGGCTGCTTTTAGTGTTAAAATCGCGCGTTCCATCAAGCGAAGTCCGCCAATCGGTAGCAAAACTTTTGGCTTTTTGATGCCTTTTTCGCGAAAGCGAGAGCTTTTACCCGCCGCTAAAATAACAGCGTGTTTAACTGAATGCATTTTTGTAGTGTGTGGCTGATTTTGGTCAGCGTCGTTAATCTGTTTTTTCATCAAAATACTATTTCGTACTTCTTAGTGAGTGGATTTGTTAGCCTAAAAATTTTCTATTTTAAAATCTTTTTAGAATAGATGATTAAGGCTTAACAAGTCCATTACAGTAGGAAGAAGACTATCCCCCAAAAGGATGGTTGTTTTTTTGAAAAAAGAAAATAAGTACAGTGTAAAGTAAGTTTCTTTGAATTAGGAGAAGCGAGAAAATCGCAAGATTTT
>CAYUNA010000718.1:0-2881 GCA_964445895.1 uncultured Saprospiraceae bacterium
GAAAAAATATGGTTTTTGCTCCGTCTTTAGAATTTATCTGCTGGTTCAAGAACCGAAGTTTATTTAATTCGCGTTCCTTAAGAAAGCTATCGTGGCGGTTCGCATATTAGAACAACATCCGTTATTAATGTATAACGATTATCTTTTTAGTTAAAATCTGCTCCTGAGAGGCAAAACGGACAATGTATCTCCCATTAGTCAAATTAGAGAAATCCTGCTCAATCGTTTGCTTTCCAGCAGAAAACTTACCCTTTGCAATTGTCGTGATTTTCTTACCAGAAAGGTCAAATAATTCTAATATTCCATCTGTTGTGCGAGGCAGTTCAAGTTTAATATTTGCTTGACTGCTGACTGGATTTGGATTGATATTTAAAATAAAATCATCAACCTTATCAATACGGGTGGTCGCCACAAAATCCGTTAAATCGACTTGATACATTGACCGCCCAAAGGTGGCTGCCAACAAAGTTCGAGTATCGGCGTGAAAATCCAAATCGTTCACCACCGTCATCGGCAAACTCGGGTCTAAAATTTCCCATTCTACGCCCCCATTCATCGTAAACCACACCCCTAAATCATTGGCAATGAAGTAAGTATCCGCAAAATCAGGGTCGAGAATGATGTCATTAACCGGGATTTCGGGAAGATTACCTGAGATGTCCTCCCAGGTTTGTCCACCATTGATTGACTTCAAAACGTGTGGTTGATATTCTAAATATCTATAGCCAGAAAGTGTCGCATATACTGTATTTTCATCCAGCGGGTCAACCGCAATTTCGGTGACATATCGATTGGGCACACCGTCTGAAATATTTGTAAAAACAATCCCTCCAATGGTAGTCACTTGAATGTTTCCATCATCTGTTCCGACATAAATTACATCTGGATTGGAAGGTGCAACCGCAATGGCAGAAATCGTTCCAAACGACGTTGCTCCACTTGGATGCTCACCATCCGTCAAGTCTCCACTAATCGCTTCCCACGAAACGGCATGATTGGTACTCCTATACAATTTATCAGCACCATAATATAAAGTCTGTGGATTGGACGGGTCAAAGACAACCGGTGTGTTCCAATTGTGTCTGTCGCCATCTTCACCACCAAAGGCATATTGGTAGCTATTGCCGCCGTTGTCGGAGCGAAATAAATTGCCAAATTGAAATTCAGCGTAAGCATAAGTATTGTCATCGGGATTAACCAAAACGTGGAAGCCGTCACCCCCTAAAATTCGTTGAAAATTATCTATTTCGCCATCTAAAGTAACGATTGTGCCGTTATCTTGCGTGCCTCCGTAGATACGATGTGGCACAGAATTATCTATTTCACACTCATAAAATTGCGTAATCGGCAAAGTCTCCACATGTACCCAAGAGTCACCGCCATCCTGCGATATGTATACCCCACCGTCATTGCCAGATACCATAAAGTCAGGATTTTGCGGATGAATTTCTAACCCATGATTGTCCACATGATTGTCTTGTGCAATAAATTCCCATTCTACACCACCGTCCGTTGATTTCATTAAAACTTGTCCCAAAAGATACAGTTCGTCCTTATCAACGGGCGATACTCTAATATTTCCAAAAAACCATCCAAAAGATGCAAAAACGTTTTCAACATCATAATCATTATCTACTTTTTCCCATGTTGTTCCCGAATTACTGGACCGATAAACGCCCTCAAAAATATTCGTAATTGGATTCGTTGTGTAAGAAGCATAGATTAACCCCGACTGTGTTTGTGCCATTGCCAAACCGATTCGACCAATATTAGGATTATTTGCAGGCAATCCATTAGACAATTCCTCCCAGGTATCACCGCCATCCAATGACCGCCAAATGCCCGAAGTTGTGCCACCATACGACCGCTGCCAAGGCTGACGAACACGTTCCCAGGTTGCAGCGAACATAATGTTTGGAACAAATTTATCAATCACTACATCAATCACACTTGTTGAATCACTGACAAATAAAACCTGTTCCCAGGTCGTGCCACCATCAATCGTTCGGTATAAACCCCGGTCATTATTCTTACCATATAAAGAACCTGCCGCCGCCGCAAATGCTCTGTTGGGATTGGTTGGGTGCACGGCCATACGTCCGATATGCTGCGAATTTTCTAAACCAACGTGTGTCCAAGTATCGCCGCCATTGGTCGTTTTATAGACGCCATTTCCAAAGAATGCCCCTGAGGTAGCTGAACCATTTGCCTCGCCCGTTCCGACATACATAATGTTTGGGTTGGATTCAGAAATCGCCATATCGCCGATAGAGGAAGCGGCTTGATTTTCAAAAATGGGTGCCCAGGTTGTTCCTTTGTCCTCAGATTTCCAAATGCCACCTACCGACGCGCCTACGTATATCAAATCTTCGTTGGTTGGATGTAAAACAACATCGGTGATACGACCACCTGTATTTATTGGTCCTGCCAATTCCCATTCATAATCTGTGCGACTCTCAACAGCTTGCTTTGCCAATTGCGTTTGCCGAACGGCAGACCGATACGCCGTCATATCGAATTGATTATGTGGATAAGCCCGTTGATTATACATCCAATCAAATGGTGTTTTTTCTTCTGTTTCAGGTTCTAAAGAAGGCGTTTCTTTATTTTCATTTTGACAACTTTGTAAAAACAAAAGGGAAAAACAGAATAAAAATGAGAGTTTGAACAATCGATTCATATTATTTTTTTGATTTTTAATTAAGGAACGCGAAGTAAATAACTTAACTGATGTTACGCACTCTGGATGTTTCGTGGAGAAAATCATCACAACTTCTGCCAATATCGAATCCGCCACGACGGGGTTCTAAAGGGGGAAGAAATTTTAAAAAATTTCTTCCCCCTTTAGAATCCCACAGGCGCACAACGAAATGTTAGCAAG
>CAYUNA010000719.1:0-2876 GCA_964445895.1 uncultured Saprospiraceae bacterium
TAATTTGAGATTACTCGAAGGGTGGCATATATCCTTACACAGATTTATTTTTTAGGGCATTGTCTTGTCTTTTTTTAGGTTTCATCCAAGCATTATCGCATTTCATCAATAAAATCTACCTTTATGAAAATAAAAGCCAATCTTACGGTTTCTTAAGTGCCTAGGTTGTGTAAAAAGGTAGCGGATACCTTTATTTTGAAAATAATTCAATATATAAGTTGTTGAAAGACATGTATTAATGAATGTATGGTATCTGCTACCTATTCGTTTTTCGACCTTTTTACACAACCTCAGGTACTTAAGTCTTTGATTTTTTAATCATTGATAGATTTTAGTCCGCTACTTTTGTCGCGCGGGATTATTTACCACGCTACTAAAGTAGCGGGTTATGTGTAAAAATTAAACAAAATGCCAGTTTTAGAAATCAACAACCTCACTAAAAAATACGGAGCTATTACCGCCGTTAATAACCTTTCGCTAACCGTCGAAAAAGGGAATATCTATGGTTTTCTTGGACCAAATGGTAGCGGAAAAACAACGACGCTGGGTATTGTGCTAGGTATTTTGCATCAAAATTCAGGGACTTACCGCTGGTTTGAGGGGAAATATGGCGACAATGCCCGTCCACATCTGGGGGCATTGTTGGAAACCCCTAATTTTTATCCTTATATGAATGCGGAAGACAATCTGAAACTAGTCGCACATATCAAAAAAGTGTCGAATCCGAAGATTGATGAGCTGTTGGAATTGGTCAATTTGGCGCATCGAAAAAAGCACAATTTTCGTACTTATTCGCTGGGCATGAAACAGCGCCTGGCAATTGCGGCAGCGATGATTGGCGACCCCGAAATTTTAATTTTTGATGAACCAACCAATGGCTTAGACCCACAAGGTATCGCGGAAGTCCGGAATACGATTATAGAAATAGCCGCACGAAATAAGACGATTTTGATGGCCAGTCATATTCTCGATGAGGTCGAAAAAGTCTGCTCACACGTGGCCATTATTAAAAATGGAAACCTGTTGGCAACGGGGCCAGTCGGCTCGATTTTGAGTGATGACAAGTTGATTGAAATTGGAGCAGAAGATATGAATGCCTTGAGTATTTTATTAAAAAAACAGACCGGAATCCGAAAGATTGACCCCAAAACCGGGCATTTGCTATTGGCCGTAAATCCAGAATTATTGCCCAATGACTTGAATCAATTGGCGTTTCAAAATGGCATTACCTTGACACATTTAGTAGCCAGGCAGAAGAGTCTGGAATCTGAGTTTTTGGAAATTACAAAATAAGGCGCGGTATCAAATGGCAATTTTTCTTATCAACTAAATTCACTCAATCAACAAAATATGCTTCATCTTCTTCAACTTGAATGGCTTAAACAGAAGGAATTTACCATCTTCCGAGTGATGGCAATTTTATTTTTGGTGGCGTTGCCCTCTCTCTTACTCATTCCAAAAACCTTCGATATATCGGTGGATAAAATGCCGCCGTTTTTACCGACGATAGATAGCCTTTTTCAATTTCCTACGGTCTGGGTATGGCTTGGATATATTGGGAGTTGGTTGACGTTTTTCTTTATGGGATTTCTTGGCGTACTGATGGTCACGAACGAATATTCCAATAAAACTTTGCGGCAAAACATCATTACCGGATTGAGCCGAACGGAATATTTTTTAAGTAAATTGTATTTTATTGTGGCTGTAAGTATTTGTGTAACAGTCTATTATGTGATTTGCTGTTTGATATTTGGATTTACCCATACGGATACGATTTACGTGAATACCGTTTTGAAAAATGCGGATTATATCTATCGTTTTTTCCTGATGAGTTTGGGCTATATGAGTTTAGGACTATTGCTTGGTTTGCTGATAAAAAGGACGGGAATTGCTTTGTTTTTGTACTTAGCGTATGTCATGATTATCGAAAAAATAATTCGGTATGCGGTCCATTTGCAAGTTTTTCAACATCAATCCATGAAGTTTTATCCCGTGAATGCTTTCTCGGATTTAGCTCCTTTTCCTTATGCAGAAGCGGCGACAGGGTTTACCAGAGAAAATGGATTTGACATTTTTCTAACTCCAACTCAGGCAGTAGTGACGGCGGTGGTTTTTATAGGTATATTTCTAATGTTAAGCTATCAAAGATTAAAAAGAGGCGATTTATAAGATGTTTAACCGGCTCATCAAGACTGATTTATGCGCTCGACTAATTGGAATTACGGTTTTTTCGATAACCAAAGAACCATCTTCAATGTCCTTGATTTTTTGTAAATTGACAATAAAAGACCGGTGTACTTTCAAAAACCGAGGGTCTTCCAGTTTGCTTGCAATACCGCTCAAGGTACCATGAATGATGTGGCTGCCAGTTGCCGTTTTGATGCGCACATAATCACCCGCATTTTCAAAAAAGAGAATGTCAGCAAAGTCTAAACGGATGAATTTACGGTCTTCCCGAATATAAATTTCAGCCTTGGTTTGTTGAAAATTGGCATTCTTCTCAGATTGTTCCATCGCTTTTTGCACGGCAACCTGAAACCGTGGAAAAGTAATTGGTTTTTTTAAATAATCAACGGCTTGATATTCAAAGGCTTCGTGGGCATATTCTGTCTTGGAAGTAGTGAAGATGACCTGCGGCAAAACAGGCAATTGTCCCAGCAGTTCGATGCCTGTCAAACCGGGCATTTCTACATCCAAAAACAGTAAGTCAACTGGAGTCGTTTTTAATATTTCTAACGCATCTTCTGCATTTTCACAAATATTCAAAATCTCTAATTGCCCATTTTTTTTGATTAATCGCTCTAATGATTTTCGACACATTAGGTCGTCATCGACTAGCATACAGGTTAAATTCATGTTTCGTTATTTAATCTTTT
>CAYUNA010000720.1:0-2874 GCA_964445895.1 uncultured Saprospiraceae bacterium
TTTGCAAAACTGAAACAGTATATTGAAAACAAGGAAAACTTCGTTGTAGAAACGACGCTTTCGGGCAGCTATATTAATAAGGTGGCGTTGAAAGCACAAAAGAACGGTTACTTAGTCCGAATCATTTACATTTTTTTGGAAACCCCGAAATTGTGTATCGAACGAGTCAAAATTAGAGTCAAAAAAGGAGGACACGATGTGCCAACCGAAGCAATTGTGAGGCGTTATTATAGAAGTAAGGATAACTTTTGGAATAATTTTACGGAAATTGCGGATAAATGGACGCTTATTTATAATGGAGAATATAGTTTTCAACAAGTAGCGGTCGGCATAGAGGGTAGCCTGAGCATTGAAAATAAAGCTCTGTTTCAAATTTTTAAATCAATTGGTCATGAAAGAAGTTGAAAAATTAGCAGATGAAAGTATTTATTTAGAAATGAGGGACATTATTAGAATTGGCAATCAAGCGGTTGCTAAAGCCAAATTAGAAAACAAAAAACTCGGCATCCCCGAAGTTTTTTCTAAAAATGGAGTATTGTATTATGTCTTGGAAAATGGAGAGATAACGAAAGAACGTCCCGCTATTCTCTGTGATTAACCTCACAAATCCCCAATCAAGCCAATCGAAATAACCGAATCATTCGAAATAATCAACCTATGCAATTCAACAACTCTGACCTCCCCAACATCGTCGAACTCCGTGGCATCGGTCAATCTTATGATGGTGGCGACAACTGGATTATCAAAGACCTCGATTTTTTGATAGAGAATAAGCCCGCACAAGGAGAATTTGCCTGCATCCTGGGTATGTCAGGTAGTGGAAAATCAACGCTCTTGCGCTATATAGCGGGTTTACAAAAACCGACGGAAGGCAGTGTTTTAATCAATGGTCAGCCCGTCGGGGAAGGCGAGCGCGTCGCGATGGTTTTTCAGCAATATTCGTCGTTGCCGTGGATGACTGTTTTGGAAAATGTCAGTTTGGCCCTCAAATACAAAGGTGTCAACAAAAAAGACCGCGACGAGCAAGCAATGGAAATCATCAAAAAGGTTGGCTTGGATGGACATCAACATAAATTCGCGCAATACCCTACCCTTTCTGGCGGTCAATTGCAGCGAGTCGCGATTGCACGAAGTATTATTGCCAATCCTAAAGTGCTGCTAATGGACGAACCGTTTGGCGCATTAGATATCAATACACGGCTACAGATGCAGGATTTATTGGCGGAATTGTGGTTGGATATGCACCCAACGGTGATTTTTGTGACGCATGATATTTCGGAAGCGGTTTATCTCGGAGATGATATTTATATTTTGAAAAGTGCGCCTTCTCATTTTGTAGAACACATCAAAATTGACTTGCCCTTTAATCGAAATCGAGCTACGAAGCGTGACCCGCATTTTGTGGAATTGGTACATGAAGTCGAAGATAAAATGGTAGCGGTCGGGAAAATGGGTTAAGAATTTAAAAAATACTCTCTTCTAATACAGTATAACAAAAGTTTGTTTAAATTATGAGAAGCGGAAAATCTTGCGATTTTCTCGCTTCTCATAATTCAAAGAAACTTACTTTACATTGTATTATTGGTTTTAAAAACAATTTTACAAAAAAAGCCCTGAAAATCATGCAATTTCCAAGGCTTCTTTTTATGAAAAACTTTAATTTAAAATCAAGTAATTTACTGAGGACATACACCACCTTTCACCAAGTATTTTCCATTGCTTTGCTCCACAAATTCTATGTCATAAATCGCACTCAATGCCGTGATAGCTTTTTGTAAAGATGCTTTATTCAAACGAGTTGAAAATGGGTCATCACAATTTGAAACGTCTGTATTTTCGATATTTAAATCAATTTTATAAAAACGTTCCATCAAATCAAAAACCTCATTTAAAGGTGTTTTATTAAATCGCAATTCATTACGCTTCCAAGCACAGGCGTTGGAGTTTTCATCGCGAGATTGCTTACATTTAGCTACTTTTTTATCAAAGGTTACTTTGTCCATTGCGGTCAAAGCCATAGGTTCATTCTTGTCGGCAGCAAACATCACTTTACCTGTTTCTACCTGTACTTCCACAAAATCTTCCCCTTCGTGCGACCGTACATTAAAGGAAGTACCCAACACCTCTACATGCGACGCTTCCATTTCAATTCGGAACGGTTTATTTGTATGTTTAGCAACATCAAAAAACGCTTCACCCTTCAAATAAACGACTCGTTCACCATCTTCAAAGGTTTCTGGATAGCGTAGTTCACTATTGCCGTTCACCCAAACTTTTGTTCCGTCCGACAATTCAATCTCTTGAATCTTTCCGTCATTAGTCGCCAAGGTTTCCAGGTTGTCTCCCAAAATTGTCTGAAAAATAAATGCACCACCTACAAATAATGCCAAAATAGCTGCTACCCGCAACCACTTGCGCGCACCTGACATTTGCACCACTTTAGCCGTTGAATCGGATTCTGACGCCATTTTACGCTGCATATCCGCCCAACCTTTGTGATGATTTGGTTCGTAATCTTCTTTATACTGGGACGTTAAATCCCAGATTTTATCCTTCTTTATCATTAAACTACTTTTCCAAAAAAGCATTGACTTATATGCCTATACCTCTTTAGTAATCAATAAAAATTTTATGCTATAAATATCTGGTCTAATAGTTAGTTTATATGGCAGACACTAATTTACAACGCACCCCCTATCTTTTTATAATTTTTATTTGGAAATGTGAAATATTTGCAAGCCAGCTTACCTTTTCAACGTAGATGAGTAAGTAAATAGTGTATAAATAAGTAAAAATAAGGATAAGTACATTGTGTAAAAAGTTATTTGGTATTTTCGAAAAATGGCTAAAGCCATTTTTCGAAGGTAGGTTAGG
>CAYUNA010000721.1:0-2869 GCA_964445895.1 uncultured Saprospiraceae bacterium
AAACTTTTGTTACAGTGTAGTATTATACTAATTCATGAAATAACTATTGATTTATCAAATATGAAAAATACATTCTTGTTACTCTTATTACTTTCTTTGAATATTGCTGTTTTTGCACAACAAAAAGCAGTCAATTTTAAAGAAGGCGAAGTGCTGATTCAGCTATCAAAAAACGTTTCTATTACGGCGTTTTTAGCCAAATTTAATGAAGAAAATGAGACGATGCCATTGATCAAGTTAAAAAGAGTGACGGTACCGCGATTAGATATGTATTTATTAGATTTTGATACGAAAAATACAGCAACGACTACTGTTTTAGAGTTTTTAAAGGAAGAACCTAATATCCTCGCTGCGCAATTGAATTATCGTTTGGAAATGCGCGATAGTATTCCCAATGACCCGCTTTTTACAGACCAATGGAGTCTCGAACGTATCCAGGCTCCTGACGTATGGGCATTTTCTACAGGCGGTACTTCTGTAGATAATGATGAAATCGTGGTTGCCGTAATTGATAGTGGCTTTGATATAGAACATGAAGATTTGATAGACAATGTTTGGCAGAATACTGCTGAAATTCCTGATAATAATACTGACGATGATAATAATAATTTGGTCGATGACGTGGCTGGTTGGAACTATTTTGAAAATAAGCCAGCGCATCCAATTACCTCTCATGGTACATCTGTTACAGGAATTGTTGGTGCAAAAGGAGATAATAATAAAGGCGTAACAGGTGTAAACTGGGATGTGAAATTGATGTTGTTTACGGCTCGGTTTTCTGAAGAAATTGCAGCAGCATATGGTTATATACTCGACCAACGGATACTATATAATGAGACGAATGGTGCAGAAGGGGCTTTTGTTGTTGCGACGAATGCGTCCTTAGGAATCAGCAATATATTTTGTGAAGAACAGCCGGTTTGGGGAGAAATGTATGATCCACTGGGTGAGGCAGGAATCGTTAGTGTAGCGGCAACCACGAATGATAGAAATACAAATGTAGATGTATCCGGAGATATGCCGACGAGTTGTGAAAGCGACTATTTAATTTCGGTCACCAACTCAAATATGGAAGAGGAACGCAGAGGAGGCTTTGGTGTTACGAGTATTGATTTAGCAGCACCGGGTACAGGTTCGACTACCGTGACGCCTACGGGCTCGAATTATAATACTAATTTTGGTGGAACATCTGCTGCTTGCCCTCATGTGGCAGGGGCGGTTAGTTTGTTGTTTTCTTTGCCTTGCGAATCATTTGCCAATTTGGTGAAAACCCAACCTGCAGCTTCTGCCTTGTTGATGAAACAAGCGATTATGGAAGGCGTTGACCCCATCAGTGAAATGAATAGCGAGACGGTAACTGGAGGTCGTCTGAATTTATACAATAGTGCGCAATTTTTGCACAGCTATTGTGTGGCAAATGACCAGGAACGCGCAGATAATACTTTTCAAGAAAATTATATTGGAGCGCCTAACTTCATTAGAATTTATGCTCCCGATGCGACGGGTGACCAAATGTTAATTGATTTTTCGACAATGGATTTTGAACCTTTGCAAATGGCTGTATACAATAGTATCGGACAATTGATGTATAAAGATGAACTAAAAACGAACGCTTTTGTTAGTCAAACGTTTGAATTAGATGTAAAGAGTTGGGCAACTGGCGCGTACTTTATTTCTATATTGGGTATTGATAAAAAGGTAACGGGGAAATTTTTGAAAAATTAAAAATCGATTTGCAAAATTTTAAAAATTTCAGTGAATCTCATTCATAAAGCCTATTAACAACTCATTTAGAATTTTTGAAAGGTGGTTAACAGGAATATCCTCAAAACTGCCGTAAATTTGCCTTGACATTCAGCGGAATGTTTGTTTGCAAGAAAAAAAACATCTATTTTTGCAAACAATTTTAAAAATGGAGATATTATTGATAATAAATATATTAAAGGTGATTGGTTAAATTTTTTAATCAACCTTAAAATATCCAATTATCTCGATATCCGATTATCTAACATTCTGTTATTTCTTATAACTTTAAAAACTTTTCGACAATGTTGAAAAATTTCCGATTTGCAATTATCGCTGTAGCAGCTATCTTCATGATGGCAAGCTGTGGCAACGAAGCTGCTGACTCTGCAGCTACAGATGCTCGCACAGCTGTAACAACTCCAGCTGCGGCACCTGCTGCAACTAATCCTGCTGCAAAACCAGTAGCGACACCTCCTGCTGCACCTGCTGGTCCTACGACTGCAGTTAGCTTTAAAGAAACTGAATTTAACTTCGGTAAAGTAGTAGCTGGTGAGAAAGTAAGCCACACTTACACGTTCACCAACACTGGTAATGAGCCATTAATCATCAGCAACGCAAAAGGTAGCTGTGGATGTACTGTTCCAGAATGGCCACGGGAGCCAATCGCTGTTGGCGGTACTGGTGAGGTAACTGTTGTATTTGACAGTAAAAACAAGAAAGGTCCACGTAACCAAAAAGTTACTTTGACTGCTAATACTGACCCACCACAAACTTTCATTTACTTGAAAGGTGAGGTTGAGCCAGACCCGAACGCACCAGCGGCTAAAACGCCAAACGTGCAAGTTCAGTAAAATGAACAGTTGACGGCGGACGGCTCAAACCAGACGGCGTTGATAAATTAAAATTCTGCTAATTTTTTTGGTAGAATTAAAACAAAAGCCTGCATAATTGATTACAATTGTGCAGGCTTTTTTCATTGTTTCATGGCTATATTATTTAAGCTAACTAAATGACAATGAAACCATGTAATCATGAAACAATCGAGTAATGAAAAATTATCTTTCTCTTATCAAATTCAGTCATACCATTTTTGCGCTTCCATTCGCATTACTGGGCTTCTTTT
>CAYUNA010000722.1:0-2859 GCA_964445895.1 uncultured Saprospiraceae bacterium
ACAAAAGTTTAGAGCAAGTTTAAAAACCATTCAAATCTCATTCATAAATTCTAATATAAATGCTTTAACGAGCAAATTTTTAAAATTGTTTGGTCGAATGAAATATATAATTTAGACTTATAAAAGAAACAAAGAGAACAGTTTTGATTAAAAAAAGTATAAATCTATTGAATAAATTATTAATGCTTAAAAGGAAATGCTTAAATTGCAGGGTCAATATTATTTTTGAAATTTCAAACAAAAAAAACAACTTAAACAACCCGATGAATAGATTCTTTTTGGCTATAACGCTTGGGCTTTCATGCTTATTTTTTGGGTGCGAAAACCCGCAACAACCCGTTTTTAAAACATTGGAAAAGGTACGATTTAAGTCCTTTTCCATAGCAGACGGCGGTAGTGTTACGATGACAGGCAATGCGATATTTCATAATCCAAACACTTTGGGGGCAGACATTTCTGCGGTCGATTTGGATGTATATATTAATGGAAAAATGGTGACTCACGTGGTGCAAGAGGTCAATGCGTCGATGAGTGGAAATGCGGATTTTAGCTTACCGCTTAATTTTAAAGTCCCGCTGAAAGATGCCGTAAAAGATTTTAAGTTTTCTCTCAATGATATTTTCAAGAAAAAATTAGTGGAATATCAATTGGATGGTCATATCAAGGCAGGATTAGGGAGTGCGCAAGTGCGAATACCTGTTAAGTATGAAGGTGAAGAAGAACTTCGTTTAAAATAATATTAGACTTTATGAATGAGGTTGAGTGAGATTTAAACGCCGCTCAACCTCATTTATAAAGTCTATTTAACCAGATATAAACACAATAGAAATAATAGACTTAGAGCATGTTTAAAATTCTACCGAACTGATAATCAATAGTTTATGGTTCTGACAATAAATTAGCAAAGGAATATATCGAGATACATGACTGCGCTAATTTGAAGTCAGGTTCATAAAATATTGGTTATCAGGAGAGTAAAATTTAAACATGCTCTTATTTGCAAACAAGTTTAATAAACCTAATAAAATAAGATTTTTCAAAAATGAAACTGAAAGATAGTCAGAAAATTAAAGCAGCAAAGGTTTGGATTCGATCCAGTATGATGGATTATATGACCGATGCAGATGTTAGCTACACCGAAGAGGATGTAGATGAATGTATTGAAATATTGGACGACCACTTAGATGAATTGGAAAAGCTGAAATCCAAATCAGCAGCTATGAAATTGGTGGAAAAAACAGTCTTAGATTTGAATGAATTAAACGACGATTGTAATGGCGAACTTATCGAAACTGACCAGCGAGAAAATATCTGCGAAGTAATTATTCAAGCAGGATTTTTGATGGGGTATAATGATGAGGATGATGATGTGACGGAGGAGTGGCGAGAGTGGTAGATTAAGGTACGAGTTGCAGATTTTTCCTTAGGCAAGATGCCTCTGCAGCTTGAAAAGTAAATGGATTGGATGGGGTAAGTGGGATGACTCAGGTTTGTTTCCTAAGGATTGTTATTCAAACAAGGCATCCAAATTACCCTCTACTTTCGATTTTATAAAATCCCTCAAATCCTGCTCCATTTTTTTAAAATCAGCGGTCAAATATTCTCGTTCAATCACGCCATTGTTCAAATAACTCACACGGTCACAAACGTTGGTCAACGACTCAATAATGTGTGAAGAAATGAGGATAGTTTTACCTTGTTTTTTGAGGCGAAGTAGAATTTCATAAATGATTTCACAGCTTTCAAAATCAACACCATTATACGGTTCGTCGAGTACCATGATTGGCCGATTGAGCGCAATATTGCCGATGAAGGCGAGCTTCTTTTTCATGCCTGTAGAGTAGGTATCCACCATTGTTTGCAGCGGTAGATTAAAAATTTGATTCCATTCCTGGGTATTAAAATCGGGATTTTGCAAGGCACACAATTGTAAATATTCCTCGCCCGTCATATAAGAATAGAAAAAATGATGCGTTTCCAAATAAGCGATGTCTTTTTGGTGAACAGCCCCGTCGTTAAAGGAAATTTCACCTCCAGCCGTTGGCAAAAAACGATATAACGCATTGAATAAAGTCGATTTTCCAGAGCCATTCATGCCCAAAATACCATGAATCTCACCAGCTTTGGCAGTTAAATTTAGTCCTTTTAACACCAAGTTTTCGTTGTACGCAACTTTTAAATTATTAACTTTTAGCATAGAAATAATTGATTCGTTTGACGGCTTTTCGCCAATAAATAAAAATAGCCACAATCGCACCAGGCGTAAAAAACGGAACGATTAAACCGAGAAAAAAGAACCCTACTTGCGTCTGATTTGGTGCTTTTTGACGGCGGGGTAGGTAATGTGCATATTTGAAAAAAATAGCAAATAATAGACTCGCTTCAATGACTAAAAAAAGTGCCAGCAGGAAGTACCAATATTTTGTATGAAATACTAAAAATAGCCCATAAAGTGGTAGAAAAGCGATGTGAATAAAAAGGCTGTGAACCCATACTTTTCGCTTCAATAAACCACCTTTCAACAAACTGGCTTCGAGTAATTCTTTAGGTTCTAACGTTTCATAAAAACTCATGCCAAAGAGGATGATTAAAAGGCAAACAATCGGCACGCCTGCTACATATTTTGCTACAAAAAAGCCAATTAAATACAAGAAAATGATAGGAAAGGCTTTCCGCAAACCGACGCGCCATTCGAAAGCTTCCAGCGGTATTTTATTTAAATTTAAAAACCAGGTTTGCTGTGTTTTTTTAGTATTAAAATTAGGTACAAAACTTACTAAAATGGCGCATAATTGAAATAACGCAGCCAGCTTCCAATCTTGAAAAAAGCCAATCATTGCGATACTCACCGGTAAGGTG
>CAYUNA010000723.1:0-2858 GCA_964445895.1 uncultured Saprospiraceae bacterium
GCTTTTTTATATCTGGCGAAATTTTAATTAATAATTATAATATCTCTTGGAATTTTGTTTTGAATGTGATGCTTTGATTTATAAAACTAAACTATTTAGGGCTAAAATTAGTATTTTTATTTAAATTATAAAAACCATTTTGGATTACAAGACCTTTCTTTTTTGAAATAATTGGGTAATTTTGAAATTTTACCCGATGAAACGGCGTTAAACTTTTTTTATTAAAATTAAAAATCAATGCCATTCACTATTGTCTAAATAGCCGAAATGGTTTATTTAGGTTTAAAATATTTTTTTAGACACATTTTTGCGATAGTCATTTTTTTAGTAAAATATAAACCTACGCAACACACATTTTAAAATATGAAACAAATATTCATCCTCGTCTTATTTACGTTTTTTATCAACCAAATGCTAACAGCCCAATGTCAATCTGGTGATTGTACCAACGGAACTGGTGTGTTTATCTACCCAAGTGGTGCAAAATACGTCGGGCAGTTCAAAAATGGTGAAATTGATGGAATTGGCGCGTGCTATTACACCGATGGTAGCAAATATCAAGGCGAATGGTCAAAACGATTTCCCGAAGGACGCGGTACAAAAACCTTTGAAGATGGTCGCCAATGGACGGGCATGTGGCAAAAAGGACAACCTATCAACGATAGCGGCGAAGTCATTGTTGACCTATTTCCTGAAGACAATGTAGATGAAGATGATGGGACCAATATCCAATCGGGCTGCCTCGCAGGGGATTGCGAAAACGGCATTGGCACTTATGCCTACGCTGATGGTAGCAAATATGAAGGACAATTTACGGATGGTAAACCTCAAGGCACAGGTACGTTCACTTATGCAAATAATGAAACCTTCGTTGGAACGTTTAAAAGTGGTTATAAACATGGCAAGGGTGTGTATCAAAAAGGCGACGGCAGACAGATTGTTGGTGAGTGGAAGGAAGGGGAATATTTTGGTAATCCGAAGTTAAATTACGGCAAAGTTGGTTGTGTTTCTGGCGATTGTAACAATGGCGCAGGCGTCTATGTTTATAAAGATAAATCTGCCAAATATGTTGGTCAATTTGTCAACAGTAAGCCACAAGGTGACGGGACGATTCACTACGCCAACGGCGAACAATACAAAGGAGAGTTTCGTGACGGTTCGTTTAATGGGCGCGGTGTTTTGTATCAAATGGACGGTACGAAAGTCTCTGGTTACTGGGAAAATGGCAACTTTCTTCGCAGTGACGACCGCCAAATGCAAGCCGAAGATGCTGGCGAAATGTTGGCACAAACGTCTAAAGATGTGCCCGCCCAAGGTGACTTAATGACTTTCCGCGAGGCGACTGAAATGAAAGTTTGGGCGGTTGTCATCGGGATTGCGTCATATGACCACATGCCGACGTTGCGCTACACGGACGATGATGCTTACCGAATTTTCGCACATTTGAAAAGTCCGGAAGGTGGCGCATTGAAAGATGACCAAATCCGTATTTTGATTGATGAAGACGCAACCAAAGCGAAGATTAGCCAAACGATGCGTGAAGTGTTCAGTCAGGCAGGTCAAAACGATTTAGTCTTGTTGTACTTTTCTGGCCATGGTTTGAAAGGCTCATTTTTGCCGATTGATTTTGATGGTTTTAATAATAAATTTGACCATGAAGAAGTGAAAGAAATTTTGGAAAGTAGCCCTGCTAAATATAAGTTGTGCATCGCCGATGCTTGTCACTCTGGTAGTCTGTTGGCAATGAAAAGCGGTAATGTGACGAATGTTTTAGCCAACTATTATAAAACTTTGGCGACAGCAAAATCAGGAACAGCATTAATTATGTCTTCAAAATCAAATGAAACTTCTTTGGAAAGTAGTGGCTTGCGTCAAGGCGTTTTTAGCCACTTTTTGATTCGGGGTTTGAAAGGAGAAGCAGATTTGGATGGTGATAAAGTCGTAACAATTAAAGAGTTATTCACATTTGTTGATAAGAATGTGCAAAGCTATACGGGCAACCGGCAGTCGCCGTTAATTGAAGGAGATTATGATGGGAATATGACCATTAGTGTGGTTAGAGAATGATGAATTAAACAAGAGTTGGGATACTCCTATTTCTAAATCATCATTATTAGAGCATGTTTAAAATTTTACCGAGCTGATAATCAATAGTTTATGGTTCTGACCATAAATTAGCAAAGGAATATATCGAGATACATGACTGCGCTAATTTGAAGTCAGGTTCATAAAATATTGGTTATCAGGAGAGTGAAATTTTAAACATGCTCTTAGCTATACCCCGCCGCCTGCAACTCAAATAACTCCGCATACTTCCCATCTTGCGCCAACAATTCCTCATGCGAACCCAATTCTTTCTGCATGCCATTTTCTAAAAATAAAATCCTGTCTGCCATTCTAACCGTCGAAAATCGGTGAGAAATGAGCACTGCTGTTTTACCTGCAATCAATTCAGAAAAACGTTGAAAAACTTCGTGTTCTGCACGAGCATCGAGGGCTGATGTCGGTTCATCCAAAATGAGTAATTGAGCATCGCGCATGTACGCACGGGCGAGCGCGATTTTTTGCCATTGACCACCAGAAAGGTCAACGCCGTTGGCAAATCGCTTTCCTAAAACCTGCTGATATTTTTCGGGTAAACCATCTACGACAGTATCTGCCAAACTCTTTTTTGCCGCTGATTTTATCAACGGGATATCTTCGACTTCTCCAATATTACCAATCGCGATATTCTCCGATGCCTTCATGGCAAAACGAATATAATCCTGAAAAATAATGCCGACATTATTGCGCAAATCAGCCAAGCTGTATTCGCGAATGTCTACGCCGTCGAGCAAAATGCGACCTTCGGAGGGTTC
>CAYUNA010000724.1:0-2854 GCA_964445895.1 uncultured Saprospiraceae bacterium
TAACAATCATTTATTCCCCATCAAATCTGCCACTAATCCCGTCCATCCCGTCTGATGCGAAGCCCCAATTCCGCTTCCATCATTGCCATTAAAATGCTCATAAAATAACACCAGTTCTTGAAAAAATGGGTCATCCTGATACAAACATGCCTCACCATGAACGGGTCTTTTGCCGTGTTTATCCATTTTAAAAATGCCAATTAGACGGCGCGACAAATCATCCGCAACTTCCGCCAAATTAGCAGTATTACCACTCCCCGTCGGGCATTCTACCTGAAAATCATCGCCATAATAATCGTAAAATTTGCGGATAGATTCAAGCAATAAATAGTTCATCGGCATCCAGACTGGCCCACGCCAGTTAGAGTTGCCACCAAACATGTTAGTGGTACTTTCAGCAGGTTCGTATTGCAAGCTAAATAGCTTTCCGCGAATAACAACTTCATACGGTTTTTCGTGGATTTTTGAAAGCGAACGAATGCCTCCTGGTGACAAAAATTCCTTTTCATCCAATAAGGTTTTAAATACCCGTTCGAGCCTTTTTTTAGGAATTAAAGACAGTAAAATATCTTCGCCTTTCTTAAAATTTTCTATAATATTAAAAGAGCCATTGGCACGGCGGTAATTTCTAAACTTTTCTATTTGATGCACAAAATCAGGCACATTTGCCAAACGCTCTTTATCTAAAACCAAGGTCGCAAACATCGTAGTCAATCCAACTAAAGACCTGATTTTCAGTGCTTTGTAGTCACCATTTTTAAATTTCAAAATATCATAAAAGAACCCTTCTTCTTCATCCCAGGCGCCAGGAAAGTCTTCAGTAATTTGATTTAAAGATGCCGCAATAATCACAAAATGCTGCAAAAATTTGGTCGCTACATCTTCAAAAGTCTTATCATGCTGAGAAATTTCCAGCGCCATATCCAGCATATTCAAACAATACATTGCCATCCAACTCGTACCATCAGCCTGCTCCAATTTTCCATTGAATGGCACCTCCTTACTTCGGTCAAAAACACCGATATTGTCCAATCCTAAAAAGCCACCTTCAAAGACATTATTTTCGTCACTATCCGTGCGATTTATCCACCAGGTAAAATTGATGAGTAACTTTTGAAATACTCGTTTCAAAAAATCAATATCACCCTTACCTGTTTGCCCTTTATCTATTCGATATACCCGCAAACACGCCCACGCATGAACCGGCGGATTCACGTCACTAAACGACCATTCATACGCTGGAATCTGCCCACTTGGACGCATGTACCACTCCCGCAAAAACAAAATCAACTGATTCTTCGCAAACTCCGCATCGACCATAGCCAATGGCACACAATGAAACGCCAAATCCCATGCCGCATACCAAGGAAACTCCCATTTGTCAGGCATCGAAATAATGTCCTCATTGATAAGTAATTCCCATTCCTTGTTTCGACCATTGTACCGAAAAGGTGGCGGTTGCCCAGGATCGCCTTTCAGCCAGCGAGTTACGTCAATATTGTAGTATTGCTTTGTCCACAACATGCCAGCGAGCGCTTGGCGGTGGATATTTTTTTCGTCTATATCAATGTTTTTTGGCGTGATGCTTTCATAAAACTCGTCAGCTTCACTCTTTCGCACCTCAAAGAAGTTTTCAAAACCACTGGATAAGCCATTGCGATCAATTTTTTCATTTGACAACCGCAACCAAATTTCCACAGCATCTCCTCCTTCTATCTCTAATTCATACATCAAGCTACATTTCGTACCACTTGTTTTTCCTTCAAAAATAGAAAAATCTTGCGTCTTGATAGCGCTATGAAAAGCATCTTTGACAAATGGAGACTCTTTTTTATGACCATATATTTCCTCTGGGTTTGTTTCATTCTCTGTAAATAAAATCCTGGTAGGCTTATGAAAATGTAAAAAATAATCACCTGTATTATCATGCGAAACTTTGAGACACTGGTAGCCTTCCGTTCCTTCCTCAATGCTGATGCTCGGTTTGTTTTCAATCAATCCAAAACTCCACAAATTGCGCAACCAAAGTGTTGGCATCAAGGTTAACGGTGCTTTTTCTACGCTTCGATTATGGGCAGTTATTTTGATTAAAATATCCTCTTCATACGCTTTCGCATACTCTGTGACGACATCAAAATAGCGGTTGTCATCAAAAATTCCAGTATCCAAAATCTCGTACTCTGGTTGATATCGTCCCCGATTTTGATTTATTTTTCGCAAGTCATCATACGGAAATTTCGCTTGTGGATATTTGTACAGATGCTTCATGTACGAGTGCGTCGGCGTATTGTCGAGATAATAATACAGCTCCTTCACATCTTCTCCGTGATTGCCCTCATGCCCTCCAAGTCCAAACAGCCGTTCCTTAATTATCGAATCTTGTCCATTCCAAAGAGCGACACCAAAACAGACATTACAATAACGGTCACTGATACCTGCAATCCCGTCTTCGCCCCACCGATATGCCCGACTACGCGCATCGTGATGTGTAAAATATCTCCAGGCTTCGCCATCCGGACTATAATCTTCGCGCACAGTCCCCCATTGGCGTTCACTAAGATAAGGCCCCCATTTGAGCCATTTGCCTTTGGATTCGTAATGTTTTCTTAACCGTTCGTGTTCTTTTGTATTCAAATTCATAAATTCTTTATCTATAAAGTCATCGCTATTAAAAAAACGCCAAAGTTACTAAATATGCAACGTTGTGGCTCTATTTTTAAATTGATTTAGAAAAAAAGTAAAATTTAAAGGTTTTTGCCAAGTGATGAGTTCACATGAGAGAATGTATTGTCACCTACATTTTCAAAAATCGACTATAGCCGCAGTTAGGGAATTGGTAAAAAATAATCTACCC
>CAYUNA010000725.1:0-2849 GCA_964445895.1 uncultured Saprospiraceae bacterium
CAAAAGCGAGGCGGCTTTAGCCGCCGAGCAAAACGTAAAGAAAGTTTTTACACACGGCACTTAATAACTAATCAACTAAAAAAACGTATGCGTCAATTAATAGAATGTGTCCCCAATTTCAGCGAGGGGCGCGACATGACAATCATTAAGCAAATCACCGACGTAATCGAAAGCGTCGAAGGCGTAAAATTACTCGATGTTGACCCAGGAAAAGCGACGAACCGAACCGTCGTTACTTTTGTTGGTGAACCCGAACCGGTAGTTCAAGCAGCATTTTTAGCCATCAAAAAAGCATCGGAAATTATTGATATGAGTAAACACTCTGGGGAACATCCTCGGATGGGCGCAACCGATGTTTGTCCACTCATTCCGATTGCGAATATTACAATGGAAGAGACGGCAAAATGGGCGCACAAGCTCGGTGAATTGGCGGGTCAAAACCTCGACATTCCATTTTATATGTACGAAAGTGCGGCGACTAAACCAGAATGGCGAAACTTGGCAACCGTTCGTTCAGGCGAGTATGAAGCCTTGCCAGAAAAATTGACCAAGGCAGAATGGAAGCCAGATTATGGACCATCAAAGTTCAATGCAACTGCGGGGGCAACGGCAATTGGTGCGCGGGATTTTTTGATTGCGTATAACGTCAATTTAAATACAACTTCAGTGCGGCGAGCTAATTCTGTGGCATTTGATGTGCGCGAAAATGGTCGAGTCAAACGAGAGGGCAATCCTATTACTGGAAAAATCGTAACGGATGCCAACGGTAATCCTGAGCGTGTGCCAGGGACTTGTAAGGCAGTTAAAGGTATTGGTTGGTTTATTGAAGAATATGGTGTAGCACAAATTTCAATGAACTTGACAGACATTAGTGTAACGCCTTTGCACGTTGCGTTTGAGGAGGTTGCCAAAAGTGCAGATAGACGTGGTCTACGGGTAACAGGGTCTGAATTGGTTGGGCTGGTTCCTTTGAAAGTAATGCTTGATACGGGGCGTTATTTCTTGAAAAAACAGCGCCGATCTGTTGGTGTTTCGGAAGAAGAAATTATCAAAATTGCGGTAAAATCATTGGGTTTAGATGAATTGGGCGAATTTAATCCGCAGCAAAAAATTATTGAATATCAATTGGCTGCGGCAGAACCGACGCCGTTGGTGGAAATGAACTTACGTGAATTTGCGAACGAAACGGCTTCTGAAAGCATGGCTCCAGGTGGTGGTTCAATTTCTGCTTATGTAGGCTCGTTGGGGATTTCTTTAGCAACGATGGTCGCCAATTTAGCATCACATCGCAAGGTTTGGGACGACCGCTGGGAAGAATTTTCGGTATGGGCAGAGAAAGGACAGATTTTGAAAGATGCGCTGCTGCGTTTGGTAGATGAAGACACAAATGCGTTTAACAAAATCATCGAAGCCGTAAGGATGCCGAAGGGGTCGAGTGCGGAAAAAACTGCTCGAAAAAATGCCATGCAAGCTGCCACCAAATATGCAATTGAAGTACCATTAAAGGTGATGGAATTATCATTGCAGACCTTTGAAGTTATTCAAGCGATGGCGGATAAAGGTAATCCAAGTTCAGTAACAGATGCGGCTGTGGGAGCGTTGTGCGCACGTGCGGCAGTACACGGGGCGTATTTGAATGTGAAAGTTAATACTGGTGATTTGGACGATAAAAAATTCGTTAAAGAGGTCTTGACTAAAGGCTTAAAAATGACGAAGGAAGCAGATAAACTAGAGGCTGCGGTGATGAAGATGGCGCATACTAAAATTGAAAAGTAAAGCTCAAAGCGACCAATCAGGAATATAAATTCGGGAATAGAATTTAAAAAGAGGGAATTTGAGGGATAAAGACGTTTTCATAAAAACCGTTTTTATTCCTCAAAGCCCAATTATGTCCGGGTACTTATATTCACCTTCTCCGCGACCATTTTCTCACCAAAAAATGTCCCACCATGCGCTTCAAAATCCCCAGCATCGCCTGAAGTTAAAAATCGCCTTTTTCCATTTTTAGAACATCGTTTTTCCATTTCTGGATGTCTTTTTAAATAATCTTTCAAACTTTTAGCAACAATTTCTCCTTGCTGAATCACTTGAATGTGAGGCGGCAAAATCGACTGAATAATCGGTAGCAATAACGGATAATGCGTACAAGCTAAGAGTAAAGTATCTATTTTTTTCGATTGATTTAGCAGTTTTTTTAGGTCTTTTTCTACAAAATAGTAAGCTCCTTTGCTATGGTATTCTCCCGTTTCTACTAGAGGCACCCACATCGGACAGGCTTGTTGGTAAGCTGTAATTTCGGGAAAGAATTTGTGAGTTTCCATGAGGTAAGATTTCGAATTGACGGTACCATTTGTACCCAAAATGCCAACATGATTGGTTTTTGTCAATTCTCCAATCACTTCCGTCGTTGGCCGAATGACGCCAAGTACACGTTTATCGGGTGCAATGCGCGGCAAATCCAATTGTTGAATGCTACGCAAGGCTTTCGCAGAAGCGGTATTACAGGCTAAAATCACCAACTCACAACCTTGACTAAACAAGAATTCGACACACTCTAAAGTATACTGATAAATGGTGTCAAATGACCGTGTACCGTAGGGGGCACGGGCGTTGTCACCGAGATAGAGGTAGTCGTATTCTGGGAGTTCAGTAACGATTTCGCGCAAAACCGTAAGTCCACCGTAGCCGCTGTCAAAGATGCCGATTGGTTGTCGCATTGGATTTAATTTTAGTGCGAAAGTAAGCATTTTTGGGAGGATGCTGCTTGGCTCATTTTAGGAATAAGGGTTTTCTTATAAAAAATAAATTGGACTGGATTGGCGCGGAGCGACTTAGCTATTGGTAGAAAT
>CAYUNA010000726.1:0-2843 GCA_964445895.1 uncultured Saprospiraceae bacterium
TTTGGCAAATCATAAAATTAATGACCAAGTCGAGATGTGTGCATACCGTAGGTATTTAGGAACGCGAAACTAATCACCTTAGTGATACGATTCTAACTTCCAAATCGCCGATGTGCCTTCAACAATCGCTCTGGCATCTCCTCTTCGCAAGCCTTCAAATAATCAGCATACGAGCAAGGAATTAAGCGGTGCCGCCGTTTGTTTTTATCTGTTTTTACAGGAATTTGCATCCACCAACGATTGCTTTTTGAGCTATTCCAAAATGTAATTTGATAATTGTAAGATTTAAAATCAACGATGTATTCCGTTAATCCTTGTGTCGAAACGGGGAAGTCACTTTTTCGATTAAAAACACCTTCCAGAAAATACCAAATTAACTGAGCAGTCACTTTTGCAGAAGCATTATCGTGGTCTAAATCAGGGTTGACTCCATAGAAACCGATAGATTTTAGTTTGTCACTCATTCCTGCATAGCGAGCGATTTGAGCAGCTTCTTCCGTAAAAAAACCACTTGGTGTTGCGCCGTCTACGCCTGGAACTTCGAGTCGCTTCAAGGCTGCCAAATTGAAACTCATTAAATCGGCATCGCGAATAATTGGTTCTAATTCAGAAATATTCGCCTTGGCATTTCCTAATCGAACACATTCAAAATGACGTTTTTCTAACGCATCAAAAACATTGTCGTCCACAAAATGTGATTGACAACCAAGAACACTTAAATTGAACAAATCAGAATCTGCTTTATTTAAAATTGGATTTAAAAACAAGGACTCATCATCTTCTACTCTCGGATGATAATGAATTTTTTCATCCACAATCGTCATGTTCAGTGATTTTTGAAACGACTGATGTGCCTGATATTGAGCTTGGGTCAAAAAATTGCTGTGACCGATAATAATGGGTAGAATTTTTCCATCTACCAATTCTTTAATCAATGGAATAATAAAAGAGTGGTCTTGCTTGCGTACATTTCCTAAATCTGCAATTTTTAATCGCCGAAACGGGCAACTCATTTGATACAATTCTTCCCGCACCGAATCAGCCGCCGCTTCGCCAACGCCGATTATGGCCACTTTTACTTTTTTCACGTTTGGCAATGCTTCTTCATATCGCTTGATTCTGCTTCCTAATTGATACTTATTTAGAGGTAGCGCAGCGAATTTTTCTGTATTAATAGGTCTCAGCCAGTTTTCTAACATAGTTGATGAATGTTTAATAGACTTGTTTGCAAATAAGTCTAATGGATTAGAAATCCTTATTTGCAGCAAATTTAAACATTAAAATTTCCCACGAAAGGATGTAAATAAGAATTTTATAAATATTAGTTTTACGTCACCAAAAAAATAACGAATAGAACTAATCAAATCAATCAAATTATGGAAGATTTACTAAATAAATATAAGCAAAAAAGACCTGAAATCGTTTTTGAATGGAGCGATTCGGAAACCGAAGCCCGTGGTTGGGTCGTCATCAATTCGCTGCGTGGTGGCGCAGCAGGTGGTGGCACACGCATGCGCAAGGGACTAACCAAAGATGAAGTGGTATCGTTGGCAAAAGTAATGGAGATTAAATTTTCGGTTTGTGGTCCTGACATTGGTGGTGCCAAATCAGGCATCGACTTTGACCCACGTGACCCGCGACGCAATGAAGTTCTCCAACGCTGGTACAAAGCCGTTTTTCCGTTATTGAAAAATTACTACGGAACTGGTGGTGATTTGAATGTAGATGAATTAAAAGACGTGATTCCAATTACCGAAGATTTGGGCTTGTGGCATCCGCAAGAAGGCATTGTTCGAGGACATTTTCAATCAGATAAAGGGGCGGCTGTTCGGACATTAGGACAACTGCGATATGGCTGTGCGAAAATTGTGGAAGACCCAAAATTTGTTCCGGATGGCGACCACAAACTAGCGGTTGCAGATTTGATTACAGGCTACGGCGTATCAGAATCTGTGAAGCATTTCTATGATATTTTCAGAAAAGAATCGTTGAAAGGTAAGAAAATTATCATTCAAGGTTGGGGGAATGTGGCTTCGGCGGCAGCTTCTTATTTAACATTGTTTGGTGCAAAAGTCGTTGGGATTATTGACCGGGAAGGTGGTATTATTTCTGAAAAAGGAATGGGCATTGAAGAAGTAAAAGACTTATTTGTTAATAAAAATGGTAATAAATTGGCAGCTAAAAATATGTTGCCATTTGCAGAAGTCAATGAAAAAATTTGGACATTGGGTGCGGATATTTTCATTCCAGGCGCAGCGTCTAAATTGGTGACTCGCGAACAAGTTGATGCGATGATTGCTGGTGGAATGGAAGTGATTTCTTGTGGTGCAAATGTGCCGTTTGTAGGCGATAAAATATTTTTTGGACCGACCGCTAAATATGCAGATACGCAAATAGGTATCGTTCCGGATTTTATCGCAAACTGTGGAATGGCGCGGGTATTTGCTTACTTAATGCAGCCTGATGCAAAAATGACCGACGAAGCCATTTTTAATGATGTGTCAAAAACGATTCGGGAAGCTTTGCAGAAAGTGCATAATTATAGCCCCAATTTGACGAGTGTTTCGACAGCAGCGTTGGAATTGTCGCTACACAAATTGATGGGAGAAACTATCGAAGTTGCGTAAGTTCATTTTCCGACTGTTATTTTAGCGTTTGCAACGCGACTACTCTGGTGATTTATTAAATGCTCGTTCACTTTTAGAAATGGAAAAGCGGCTAAATGATCAATTACAGTTCTTTGATGCCGTGTTGCAAACGCTGAAATAGTGGTTTGAAAATTTGAATTTTCAAACATCGTATACAAGGCTGGCGCGAGGCGAAAAATCATATCTGCAACATCG
>CAYUNA010000727.1:0-2839 GCA_964445895.1 uncultured Saprospiraceae bacterium
TTCTCCTAATTCAAAGTGAGTTTTAGGGATAAAAAAAGCCATCAATCTTTCGACTGACGGCTAATTTTATTATTTTTTAAATGGGAATTACTTGGTTTTTTGCCGCAATTTTTCTTTGTATTTCTTTAGTTGTCTTTTTAAGTTATCAGCAGCAGAATCAATCGATGCTTCGAAGGTTTTGTGGGTTTCGCTGACAAATAAAGTGCTGCCGGGGACTTGAATTTTTACTTCGGCAATCTTGTCGCGAACTTGTCCTGAATTTTCCAATTTGAGCTTCACATTGGCGTCAATAATTCGGTCGAAAAAACTGTCTAATTTGCTTAATTTTTTTTCAATGTAAGCCAATAGTTTTTCGTCAGCCTTAAACTGAACAGATTCTGTTCGTACTGTCATGTGTTAAGCGTTTTAGTAGGGAATTGTGGGCTTATTGTCGTCTTGATTTGTTGATTATCAAGGTTTTACAATAATTTAAGTGTCCAGAAATTTCAATTTCCCTCAGTTAATAAAATATGAGTTTCAAGAACGAAAACACGTTAGTCATCGTTCATTTTTGCTTTTGGGTGCGCTTGCTCGTACACCTTTTGTAGTCGCTGAATAGAATTGTGCGTATAGACCTGTGTGGAGGATAAAGAGGCATGTCCCAACAATTCTTTTACAGCATTTAAGTCCGCGCCGTTGTCCACCAAATGCGTCGCGAAGGAGTGACGCAGGGTGTGTGGACTGCGTTTTTCGGCGGTACTTACCAATGATAAATAGCGATTAACGATATTGTAGATTATTTTCGGATAAGTTTGTTTGCCTTTATCCGTCAGAAAAATATAAGGCGGAGCGTTTGGAAATTCGATGTCCCGAATCAATAGATAGTCTTGAATGAGTTTCATCAAATATGGAGCAATCGGCACGAGCCGTTCTTTGCTACCTTTACCCAAAACTTTGATGCGTTGGTGGTGCAAGTCTACATTATCCAACCGAAGATTAATCAATTCTGCCCGTCGAATCCCCGTTCCATACAGCAACTCTAAAATCAATTTATTGCGAATATCTTTATAATCGTTTCCAAACTCAATTTGTTCAAATAACGTAGTCAAATTTTTCTTTTCAATCACTTTCGGTAGTACTTTGCCAGCTTTTGGCGCGAGTACTTTCATCATCGGATTTAGTTCAATGATGCCGTTTTTTCGCAAAAACTTGAAGTAGGTTTTAAGTGTAGATAATTTTCGTTTGATAGAAGAGGGTAGCATCCCATTTTCAATTAAGCTAACAGACCAAGAGCGAATGATTTGGTGATTAATTTCACCTACATTAGCCAATTCGTACCCTTTTAAGTAATCAAAAAAGTGTTTTAAATCAGATTTGTACAGCTCAACAGTGAGCGGGGAGTAGCGTTTTTCTAATTCAATGTATTGTAAAAAATTATCTATTTTGGTTTCAACCATAAAGAGTGGTGGTGGTTTTTAAATTTTGCAGTTTCTAATTGGATTAATTACTACGAATCACTTAATTTCTAATAGGCTAAAAGTAGGAGATATATTTTAAAAATGCAACTATCTCAATTTTTATTTCTTTCTTTTTTAGATGAAAATGGAAGAAAAAACCTTTAAACAAAGGTGTTTCAGTGAAAAACTTTTTTCGAAAAAAATATTTTTATACTCAAAATTCGTCCCTTTTTTTAAATCAAACCTCAACTTTCCTTGCTACTCCCTAAATGTTTACTATATTTGGAAGTGAATTAGACAATTAAAACCGTCAATTCTAAATTTTTAAAAAATTTGACACCATAAATATGGGAGTTACCATACATTATAGAGGGAGCATAAATAATAAGGCACAGATTGATAAGTTCATTGTCGAAATATCTGATATATGCAATAGCATGGACTGGAAATATGAGGTTTTAGATGAAGATTGGAGTGTGCCTCCTAGCCTCGAAGTTGACCATCAGGAAGATGGCGTGAGTCTGAAAGGGCATGCGGGGCTGAAAGGTGTTTCTTTTACGCCACACGAAGAATGTGAGCCCGTTCGCCTTACATTTGACGCTGAAGGGCAACTGAACTCCGTGATGAATCTCGCGTTCGGCATGCAAAATTCAGACAATGGCATGCCCTGGCTTTTTTCAAAAACGCAATTTGCAGGTGCAGCAGTTCATATTTCTATTATAAAATTACTCAAATACATTAATAAAAAATACGTCTCCAATCTTGAAGTAAAAGATGAGGGCGATTACTGGGAAACGGGTGATGAAGCAACTGTGAATAATCGTATGGGCATTATTCAAAATGCAATGGATGCGCTGGAAGAAGGGCTTCGCGATTTGGGTAATTTGGAAAACTTGAGTGAAGAAGGCATTATTAAAAAAATTGAAGATGTCATCAATCAAATGGGCGACCAAGAGGGGATTAAAGTTCGTGTGATGCGCATTGATTCGGTGTTGAAACAGTTTGAAGAAGACATTGAAGAATGGGAGAAAAACGGTGACCACAAAGAGTTGTTGCAATTTTTCAAAAACATGCCTGACAATCCTGAGGATTTTTTACAAGCCTTAAAAGATGCACAAATGAGTAATCTTTCTGATGATGAATTGTCAGAAATTTTGGCGTTTGAAAGTGCAGACGAAATAGAAGAGGACTGTGTTGATTTTGATGAAGAACTAGAAGATTGGGAAGATGATTTCCTGGATGGATTTGAGGAAGATGGGCCTGATTTGCCAAATCCTTCTCTGAATTAATTGAAGTGTATCACCTAAATGCAATCGTTCTAATACCGTGTAACAAAAGATTCTTTCCAATTAAAACAAGAGGAGTTTGAGGATGAAAAATGATTTTGCAAAAATCATTTTTCA
>CAYUNA010000728.1:0-2838 GCA_964445895.1 uncultured Saprospiraceae bacterium
TGTACAAAATTCTATCTGATTTTTAATCAAGGTAATTTGTGTGCATACCGTAGGTGTTTAATACCGTGTAACAAAAGTTTCTTTGGTTTTAAGGAGGTCGAAAATTGCAAATTTTCGACCTCCAATAAAAACAATGCGCGTTGCCTGCGGCAACACGAGTGGGGTTCTTGAGGGATAAAAAGCGTTTTTGCAAACGCTTTTTATCCCTCAAACACCCTTTGAGAAAATTTAAATAAACTTTTTCACAAAGGGATTTTAAGGGAGCAAAACGGTTTGCAAAAACCGTTTTGCTCCCTTAACACCCCACCGCCCCGCGCCTGCGGCGCGGGGGAGTGAGGTGTTTGAAGCTCGAAAATCTTGAGATTTTCTCGCTTCTCATAAGTCAAAGAAACTTACTTTACAGTGTACTAAGCCGGTTTCTCCTTATATTTTAAATAATTTTACAACTTTCATCAAAACAATCATCAGATGAATTCCTTTTCTTCTGTGTCATATTCCCATTTACCAAATTGATTCAAACCCTTTTTTAGCTCGTTTCTAAGTTGTTTATTCGTGGCTTTCTCATTTTCTAAACATTTCAAAACTCCAATATCTCCTCAATCTTCACCTTCACCTTCTCAATCGACGGCAACATCGCCGCTTCCAACACGGAATTCAACGGAATCGCAGGCATATTCTCCGCCCCAATCGTCATCACTGGCGCATCCAAATATTGAAAACATTCCTCCTGAATTCGTCCCGCCAAACTTCGCGCAAACGAATTATCCACGGGTTCTTCTGTCACCATCAAACACCGACTGTGCCGTCGTACGCCTGCAAAAATCGCCTTCGTGTCCAATGGTGCGAGTGTCCGCAAATCCAGCACTTCTACGCGACCAGGAAAATCCTTCGCTGCATTAAACGCCCAATGAACGCCCATTCCGTAACTGACAATCAGGAGTGATTTGCCGTTTTCAATATTATCATCATCGGCCAATAAAACTGACCGCGCTTTGCCAAACGGTACGACGTAATTTTTATCAGGCATCGTCGTTTTCGCATTGTCCGTCCCTGCCATTTTTGACCAATATAAACCTTTGTGCTCAAAAATAACAACTGGATTTGGGTCGTAATATGCCGATTTTAGTAAGCCTTTCAGATCTGCGCCATTGCTCGGATATGCAATTTTCACCCCTCTGATATTCGTCACCACCGACTCCACACTCGACGAATGATATGGACCGCCGCTACCATACGCTCCTATCGGCACTCGCAAAATCATACTCGCTGGCCACTTGCCATTCGACAAATAATACGACCGACTCACTTCCGTAAATAACTGATTTAGTCCTGGCCAAATATAATCCGCAAATTGTACCTCCACTATCGGACGCAAACCAACTGCCGCCATTCCAACCGTAGAACCAATGATGAATGCCTCTTGAATTGGCGTATTAAAAACACGTTCATCCCCAAATTTTTGCGCCAGCGTCGCTGCTTCCCGAAAAACCCCACCCAATCGACCACCGACGTCTTGCCCGTACAACAAACATTCTTTATGTTCTTCCATCAACTCCTGCACAGCGAAAAGTGCCGAATCTACCATCACTTTTGACTCGCCATCTTCGGGTTTGCGCTCACCTGTTTCTTCCGTAATTGGTGTTGGTGCATAATCGTGTAAAAACAAATCTTCGGGACGTGGGTCTTCCATTTTTTGTGCTTCCGCAAAATCATTTTTCACCATTTCGAGCACCTCCTTTTCAATGGTTGTCAACTCCTCCTCACCGATGCCTTCCGCCAATAATTGATTCCATAAAACTGGGTACGGATCACGCGATTGATGCTCCTCTAAATCATCTCTATACCACTCCATACGCACCCCAGAGGTATGATGATTCAGTAACGGAACTTTCGCATGAATCAAAAATGGACGGCGTTCCGACCGCATAATATCGAGTACTTCCTGAATGGTTTGATAAGACTCTAAAAAGTTGCTACCGTCGATGCTTCGCGCTTCGATACCGTGAAAACCCTGAATGTATTCAAAAGCATTTTGCGCCCGAATTTCATCCGCACTTGCCGAAATATCCCATTCGTTGTCCTGTACCAAATACAATATTGGAAATTGCTTCAACGCTGCCATCTGAAACGCTTCTGCCACCTCGCCTTCCGTCACCGACGCATCACCTAAGGAACAAAGTACTATTGGATTTTGACCCGCAAAATCATCCGACAACCCCATCAATTCCTTGTATTGCAACCCCATTGCTGCACCCGTCGCGGGTATCGCCTGCATCCCCGTTGCGGAAGATTGATGTGGGATTTTTGGCTTGTCCACGTCCTGCAAACTTGGGTGTGAATAGTACGTCCGTCCTCCAGAAAATGGGTCGTCTCGTTTCGCCAGTAATTGTAACATCAAATCATACGGTCGCATCCCAATACTCAACAACATTGAGTCATCGCGATAATACGGATAGGCATAATCCTGAGGCAATAATTGCATTCCAACTGCCAACTGAATCGCCTCGTGTCCGCGCGAAGTAGCATGAACGTATTTGGACACCATTTTGAAATTTTCTTCATAAAACTCCGTCATGGTTTTGGCAGTACACATCAAGCGGAATGCGTCGAGTAAGGTATCTTTGGAAATATTTGTGGTGGCGGTCATATTATTTGGTTAGGGCTGTGGAGGCAGCCTGTTTTTCTAAAATCAGCAAACTAACGCTTGTTAGTTTAGAGGTCAAAAGTAAGAAGGATTGGGGAGAAAAGGAAGGTAAAGGAGGGATTTTTTATCTTTCTAAACCTTAAATTAAATACTTGGACATATTTATTCTTAAAATTTCACTTAACTACCATGCG
>CAYUNA010000729.1:0-2822 GCA_964445895.1 uncultured Saprospiraceae bacterium
TTAGGAATATTTTTTTAAAATTTCAATTTGCCCTTCAATCGCCACTTTAAACTCTGATTTCATTCGCTTAATCAATTCCGCTACAGGTAGATTATCCTGAATTGTCGTCACGCCTTGTCCAGCAGACCAAATCGTTTTCCAAGCCTTCGCTTCGGCTTTAGCAGCATCTAATTCTTTCCCAAAATCAATTTTCGCCTTTACTGCCCACATATCCTTTGTGATGCCCATTGCTTCCAGACTTGGTTGTAAAAAATTAGCCGCCACGCCCGAAACCGCCGCAGTATGCACAATGTCACTCGCCCCCGCATCAATAATCATCTGTCGATAGCCTTCTTCCGCCCGACTCTCCGTCGTATTGATAAATCGTGTACCCGCATACGCCAAATCTGCACCCATTTGCATTGCCGAAGCCACATCGCGACCGTTGCTGATACAACCAGAAAGCAATACGGTTTTGTTGAAAAAGCTCTTAATTTCGGCAACTAATGACATCGGATTAATCGTCCCAGCATGACCACCTGCACCTGCTGCTACACAAATCAAACCATCAACGCCTGCTGCTGCTGCCTTTTCTGCATGTCGTTTTTTGATGACATCGTGAAAGACCAATCCGCCATAGCTGTGTACCGCATCAATCACATCCGATACTGCACCCAACGAAGTGATTATTAGAGGAACTTTATGCTTGATGCACAATTCCAAATCTGCCTGTAATCGAGGGTTAGAGTGGTGGACAATCAGGTTGACACCAAACGGTGCAGCTTTCTTACCTGTTTCTTTTTCGAATTGGGCTAAATCATCTTTTATTTCAATCAACCACTCCTCAAAACCTTCCGAAGAACGCTGGTTTAATGCTGGAAATGTTCCAACTATTCCGTTTTTGCAACACTCGGTCACCAGCTTTGGTCCAGAGATTAAAAACATTGGTGCCGCGACAACAGGCAAGGATAAGTCATTTATAAAAGGTGCTTTCGCCATGATATTTATTTTAAAAATTGGAATATTTGAATTTGAGATTACCAATAGCATCGTATCAATTCTCTCAACCTCTTATTTCAACAGGTTGAATCCATTAGTGTTTAATAATGAGAAAAATCTACTCCCAAATCACCATATCTTCGTGTTCATGCCACGCCAATAACAAGTCATTGTATCGCTTGCCCATTATGTGTCGTTTCACTTTCATTGTAGGTGTCAGCAGACCATTTTCCAGACTCCAAGTATCTTTGACAATTACTATTGTGGAAACTTTTTGATAATTGGGTAGCTTTTCATTGACTACTTTTAGCGTTGTTTCATAGGAAGATTTTAGTTCTTTTTTTGACTTTGACAGACCAATTTCGGACGGTACAATCAATGCCAATGGTTGTGGACAGCCCAAGCCGACAATACAAATTTGTTCGATATTGACATCATGTCCAAAATGGCATTCGATAGGGGAGGGGATGATAAATTTGCCCTTACCTGTTTTGAAAGTATCCTTCACTCGCCCCGTAATAAACAGGTAACCATCTTCATCAATATACCCTTGGTCACCTGTGCGCAAAAAGCCATCTTTGGTAATTGTTTCCGCTGTTTTTTCTGGGTCTTTATAGTAGCCGCGCATTACGAAAGGGGCTTTGGTCATGATTTCACTTGTCTCTTCGTCAATTTTTAGCGTCACACCTGGCAAGGCTTTTCCAACCGAACCTGGAATTATTTCTGTATGTTTCAAACAAGTGGCCATGGCACAATTTTCAGTCATTCCATAGCCTTCCGCAATAGGAACATCCAGCTTTCGATACCATTCTTTTAATACCTCTGGAATACTTGCCGCCCCTGTCAAACATCCGCGTGTCTTGTCCATTCCGAGCGATAATCGTAGCTTTTTCTTCACCATTTCTGCTTGTGGACTCGCCAGGGCAGCATCCAAATGAGCTTGCGGCATTTTGGATAAAACACCCAATTGAAATTTTGTCCAAATACGAGGAACTGCAAAAAAGAAAGTCGGTTGAGACTCTTGCAGGTTTTTGGTAAAAGTAGTCAGGGATTCTGCGAAGGAAATCGTGCCGCCAAAACGTAAGGCACTACACTCTACCAATACCCGTTCGGCAATGTGGTTAAGTGGTAAAAAGGAGAAAAAATGATTATCGCCTTCAAAAGAAATATGAAGGTGGTTGTTTTGAATCGTGACTTGTTCCGTGCTTTCTAAAATGCGGTAATCATGCACTACTCCTTTCGGCGTTCCCGTCGTTCCAGAGGTAAAAACCATCGTCCAAATATCATCTAAGTCAGGACATGGTTCGCCTGTCATTGGTTTAAATCGATTTAGAAAGGAATAGAACTCTTCTCCTTCCTCAATCTTTGAACAGCCCGGATATTGCGGAAAAGAAATAATCGGCGTTTCCTTTGGCACACCATCTTTCATGCCGTCCCAATCCTCTACTTTACCTGCAAATAGTGCTTTAACGTCGCCAATTTCTATCAATTCCGCGACCGCAACTGCGCCCAGCGTTGGATAAAAAGGAACAGATACAAATCCCGCCATCATAATTGCGACATCCGCAATAATCCACTCACGACAGTTTTTAGAAACCAGTCCAATATGGCTTTTTGGCGGTAAGCCTAAAGACTGTAAACCAGTTGCTAATTTTCGAGCCAATTGCCCCGTTTCCGCCCAGGTATAAACTTCCCATTTATCACCTTTTGGTTGGCGTAAAAATGGTTTATTGGGCGTCGTTTTTTCCCAATGATAAAAGGGTAAATTATAGGCTTGCATAGTACTAACTTTAGCTGCCAAATTGATTTAATACTGTGTAACAAAAGTTTCTTTGCATTTAAAG
>CAYUNA010000730.1:0-2818 GCA_964445895.1 uncultured Saprospiraceae bacterium
CTTTTGCTCCGTCTGAAAAAAGAAAATCGTGGTGCGGGCGGATAGAAAAAGGTTTAAGAACTGGATTGTATTTGTAAAATTATCAAATTAATGACTTTTTACACAGTGTTGTATTAGATGCAACATGCTTTTTTTTTAAGTACTATATCTATACCCCCACTACAAGAACTATTATTGCCCATTGCTCATTGACAAATCTGCCGTTTTGTCACCTTCAAAAACGACAATTCAGACAACATAACAGTTTATTTACTAGAAAAAATACAAAATGTCAGTTTTTTGAGGCAAAATTTTAAAAAAATGGCATTGGTACATTCATTGATTATAGTATTTTGTAAAAATTAAAATTGAAACCAGCTAAAAGGTCTTTTTAAATAAAAAACCAAATAGCTAACTTAAATAAAAATCAGAATAAATCATGGGAAAAATTATTGGAATTGATTTAGGTACAACCAACTCTTGTGTCGCTGTGATGGAAGGAAATGAGCCAGTGGTGATTCCAAACGAAGAGGGTCGCCGAACGACTCCTTCGATTGTGGCATTCATCGACAATGGTGAGCGAAAAGTAGGGGATTCTGCCAAACGTCAGGCAATTACCAACCCAACGCGAACCGTTTCTTCTATCAAACGATTCATGGGCTCGCGCTTTTCAGAGGCAACGAACGAAGTCGGTCGAGTACCTTATAAAGCGGTCAAAGGCGATAACGACACTGTGCGTATTCAAATTGATGACCGTAAATATACACCACAAGAAATCTCTGCGATGGTGTTGCAGAAAATGAAAAAAACAGCAGAAAGCTTTTTGGGTACAGAAGTAACCGAAGCTGTAGTGACTGTTCCAGCTTACTTCAATGATTCTCAGCGTCAGGCGACCAAAGAAGCAGGTGAAATTGCTGGTTTGAAAATTCGTCGTATCATCAACGAGCCGACCGCAGCAGCGTTGGCGTACGGAATGGACAAGCGAAATAAAGACATGACCCTTGCTGTATTTGATTTGGGTGGTGGTACTTTTGACGTGTCTATTTTGGAATTGGGTGATGGCGTTTTTGAAGTAAAATCTACCAACGGTGACACACACTTAGGTGGTGATGACTTTGACCAGGTCTTGATGGACTTTTTGGCAGAGACGTTCCAAAAGCAAGAAAATATGGACTTGCGCAAAGACCCAATGGCTTTGCAACGTCTAAAAGATGCAGCAGAAAAAGCGAAAATCGAATTGTCTGCTTCTACCGAAACGGAGGTGAATTTGCCATACATCACGGCTGTTGATGGTGTGCCAAAACACTTGGTTACAAAAATTACGCGTGCGAAATTTGAGCAATTGGCAGATAGCTTGATTCAGCGAACGTTGAAGCCGTGTGCAGAAGCATTGAAAGATGCAGGATTAGATAAAAATGAGATTGACGAAGTAATCTTGGTTGGTGGTTCTACTCGGATTCCAGCGATTCAGGAAGCAGTGGAAAAATTCTTCGGAAAAGCACCAAACAAAGGTGTAAATCCTGATGAAGTTGTCGCAACTGGAGCAGCAATTCAAGGTGGTGTATTGAGTGGAGATGTACAAGATGTCTTATTGTTGGACGTAACGCCATTGTCTTTCGGTATCGAAACAATGGGTGGTGTATATGATGTAGTTATCGAAGGTAACTCCACTATTCCAACAAAAAAATCTAAGGTTTACTCAACAGCTGCGGACAACCAACCTTCTGTGGAAATCCACATTTTGCAGGGAGAGCGTCCAATGGCTCGCGACAACCGTTCAGTTGGTCGTTTTATCTTAGGAGACATTCCACCAGCACCACGAGGTGTTCCTCAAATCGAAGTTTCTTTCGATATTGATGCCAATGGAATCCTGAACGTTTCTGCTAAGGATAAAGGCACTGGAAAAGAGCAAAGCATTCGTATCGAGGCTTCTACAGGCTTGTCCAAAGAAGAAATCGAGCGCATGAAAACGGAAGCGGAAGCCAATGCCGATGCTGACCGCAAAGCACGTGAGCAAGTCGATAAATTGAACGCAGCAGACTCGCTGATTTTCCAAACGGAGAAACAATTGACCGAGTTTGGCGACAAAGTACCTGCGGAGAAAAAAGAGCCAATCGAAACAGCTTTGGCCGAATTGAAAGCAGCTCACCAGGCGCAAGACATGGACAAAATCGACACCGCTACGGCAGCGTTGAATACGGCATGGAGCGCGGCAAGTCAGGAGATGTACCAGGCGACGCAAGATGCGCAAGCGGGTGCAAATCCAGAAGCTGACCCTACTGCTGATGCCAGTGATGCAGGCGGTGAGGGTGAAGATGTGACAGATGTGGAGTATGAAGAAGTTGAAGAGAAATAATTCTTTTCGAGAGGTCAGATGTCAGACTGCTTTGTTGTCAGATGTTAGACGCTTGATGAGATAGTTTTATAAATATAATTTTTGAGAAGTCCTTTCCGGCGGTAGTTGGGGAGGGCTTTTTTTGTTAAAAGATTCAATTATTTCCGCAGTCGGCTTCACCGATGATTTAGACGGTAGCGGTGTGTGCTTCGAGTAGTTTTTTTAGGCGCAGACGAGCGGGGTTTTCGTCGTCGATGATGATAGTTATGAACATTAATTACTACGAGGCACTTAACGTGACGCAATTTTTTAAATTGCGCCTGCCACGCTTGCGTCTTACAGGAAAATCTGTCGATTTTCGGAGGTCGCAATTTGCAAAATTGCGTCACGTTAAGATTCGAATTTAATCAGTTAATTTCAATAACAACCGCTTTTTTTCATCATTCTCAAATGAAAAACGATGCTTCTCTGGAAACAACAATTTCAAAAAATTATTTGACTTTA
>CAYUNA010000731.1:0-2809 GCA_964445895.1 uncultured Saprospiraceae bacterium
AATGGGTATAACTGGAAGTTTAGCAGCTATTGGAGCAGGATTAGCAGTAATCGGAGCAGCGTATGGCATCGGACACATTGGTGGCAAAGCGATGGAATCTATCGCACGTCAACCAGATGCAGTTGGTGACATTCGTTCTAACATGATTTTGATGGCAGCCCTTATTGAGGGTGCGGCATTGATTGCTATCCTTTTGTCTTTCTTCGTAAAGTAAGAAGGCAATTCAAAAGAACTGAATCAGGCCAGCAACGGTTGGTTGTTGCCTGATTCAACTTAATTTTAAAACTCAAAAGTTAGATTAATCAATTTAGCTTTTTGTATAATAAAATTTAACTCTTCTCAACGTTTTCACTATATAGATAAGTGTTGAAAAGTTTAAAACAAGTATTATTATGTTATTTCTATTAGATTTATCACCGATTAAGCCAGATTTGGGATTGATTATTTGGTCAACCGTTTTCTTCCTTTTGTTTTGGGGGTTGATGAAAAAAATGGCTTTTGGACCAATCAAGGATGCGTTGTTGCAGCGGGAGACGGATATTCAAACATCGTTAGACCAAGCAAAGCAGGCGCGTGATGAAATGGCGAATTTGAAATCTGAAAACGAAGCATTGTTGGCGCAGGCACGGGAAGAACGTACTGCTATTTTGAAAGAAGCAAAAGAAGCTGCTGCTAATTTTGAAGAAGAGCAACGAGAAATTGCTAAAGACAAAATTCAGAAAATGATTGCCAGCGCGAAGCAGGAAATCAGCAATATGAAATCGGAAGCAGTAACTGACTTGAAAAACCAAGCAGGTAATATGGCGGTAGAGATTGCGGAAAAAGTGATTCGCCAAAACTTGGCGAATGACGGTGCTCAAACGGAGTTGGTTGGCAAGTTGGTGAAAGAAATCAAATTAAACTAATTCGAGGAGTCAGGAGTCAGGGGGCAGGAGTCAGGCAATATCGCTTGGGAACTCTGACCCCTGACTCCTGACCCCTGATAACTATAAAAAAATGTCTATACAAAGAATAGCTTCGCGGTATGCCAAATCTTTGATTGACCTTGCTCAGGAATTAAACAAACTGGACGAAGTTAAACGAGATATGGATGGCTTCAAAAAAGCGTTGGAAAGTCGAGATTTGTATTTGTTGTTGAAAAGTCCAATCGTTAGTAGCGAGAAGAAAACGGAAATTGTAAAAGCAATTTTTGACGGTAAGTTGGGCGAATTGACCATGAATTTTATTCTACTTTTAGTAAAAAAGGGAAGAGAGCCTTATTTGCCAGAAGTAGTAACGGAGTTTTTGGAACAAAACAAGAAATTAGACCATATCACGACTATCAAAATCACAACGGCTGAAAAAGTCGATGCAGCTGCTTTGGAAGCCATCAAAGCGGAATTTTTGAAAAGTGTCAATACAGATGACAATATTGAAGTGGAGACTGCGATTGATGCTTCATTGATTGGTGGATTTGTGGTAGAATTTGGTGACCGTATGTACGATGCCAGTGTTAAGCACAAATTAGCAAAATTGAAAAAAGAATTTGTGGGGAATGTTTATACCTCACAAGTTAAAGCACGATAAAATTGAGGGGTCAGGAATCAGGAGTCAGGAGTCAGGCATTTTACAGCTTGGAAATTCTGATACCTGACACCTGACACCTGACTTCTAATAAATTTTCATCAAATAAATTATAAAAAATGGTTGACGTAAAACCTGAAGAAATTTCAGCAATACTCAAACAACAATTATCTGGCTTCACAACTGCTACCGAATTGGAAGAGGTAGGAACAGTTTTGCAAGTAGGTGATGGTATTGCACGTGTTTACGGTTTGAACAGCGCACAAGCTGGTGAATTGGTAACTTTTGAAACGGGCGTTGAAGCCATCGTTTTGAACTTAGAGGAAGACAATGTAGGGGTCGTATTGATGGGACCAAGTGACAACATTCGTGAGGGGTCTACTGTACGTCGTACAGGACGAATTGCTTCTGTTAATGTTGGTGAAGAGTTTGTTGGTCGCGTTGTCAATCCATTGGGTGAACCGATTGATGGTAAAGGTCCTATTGGTGGCAAGAAATATGAGATGCCGATTGAGCGTAAAGCACCAGGGGTAATCTACCGAGAGCCTGTAGCTGAACCTTTACAAACGGGTATCAAAGCGATTGACGCGATGATTCCAATTGGTCGTGGACAGCGGGAGTTAATTATTGGTGACCGTCAGACGGGTAAAACTGCTATTGCGATTGACACCATTATTAACCAAAAAGAATTTTACGATAGAGGCGAGCCTGTATTCTGCATTTATGTAGCGACTGGTCAAAAATCTTCTACCGTAGCCAATGTTGCGAAAACTTTGGAAGAAAATGGTGCAATGCCTTACACGGTAATTGTTGCTTCTTCTGCGGCAGACCCAGCGCCACTTCAGTTCTACGCTCCATTTACAGGTGCGGCGATTGGAGAATTTTTCCGTGATACAGGTCGTCCAGCATTGATTATTTATGATGATTTGTCTAAGCAAGCAGTAGCGTACCGTGAGGTATCGTTGTTGTTGCGTCGTCCTCCAGGTCGTGAGGCATATCCTGGTGATGTATTTTACTTACACTCCCGTTTGTTGGAGCGTGCAGCAAAAATCATTAACTCTGATAAAATTGCCAACGACATGAACGATTTACCAGTTTCTTTGAAAGAAGCAGGCATCGTGAAAGGTGGTGGTTCATTGACGGCATTGCCGATTATTGAAACACAAGCGGGTGACGTATCGGCGTATATTCCAACCAACGTAATTTCGATTACAGATGGTCAGATTTTCTTGGAGTCTAACTTGTT
>CAYUNA010000732.1:0-2805 GCA_964445895.1 uncultured Saprospiraceae bacterium
CCAGATGAATTTCCGTAAGGTAGCTGAGTATTTTTTTTAAAAAAGGTGGCTGCATAGTGCAAAAAATGCTACTTTTTTAAACTTAGGAACCGAAGGTTATTTACTTCGCGTTCCTTATCATTTAAGTAAGTTTATTTTAATTTTCCCAAAAGGAGTTTGAGGGATAAAAAGCGTTTGCAAAAACGCTTTTTATCCCTCAATAACCCCACCGGGGTTGTGTAAAAAGGTCGAAAAACGAATAGGTAGCAGATACCCGATATTTACTAAAAACTGTTTTTCAACAACTTGTACATTAAATTATTTATAAAACAAAGGTATCCGCTACCTTTTTACACAACCCCGAGCAAAGCGTAAAGAAAGTTTTTACACACTGTACTTAAAACTACTTTAATTGAAATTTCCCACTCCCCGACATATATCCTTTATTGTAAATTTCAACTAAATAATTACCTTTTTGAAACGGTACATTCGGCTCCCAATTGAAGCACAATTGCGTTTCATCGTTAGAATATTCGTATTCTTTAACTTGCGTGTATTTTAGTTGTTCACCTGTTTTTTTATCCGTAATAATCCCCGAACCCAATTCTTCTACAGCCAATGTTTCCCCCAATGGACTCATAATGCGCACATAAAATTTCTCAACGCCTGGTTTGGCAATATCGTTGACTGTCGTCTGAAAGCAAACCTTCAATTGATCAATATTTTTAGCGTATTTTTTCTTGACTGCTTTGCCGTTGCTACGCATTTTCATACCTGTGACAGATACGTATTTTACATCTACCACAGAGGCATATTTAACCGTATTGGCTAATTTATTCTTTTCCGCTTCTACCGCTTGCTTTTCTGTACTCAATTGTGACTTTTCTGTTTCCAATTGGGTTGCCGTCATTCTTGTACTTTCTAAATCGCCTTCCAAAACGGCTTCTCGTTCTCTTAATTTGCGAGTTTCCCCCTTCAATTGCTGATTTTCGCCTTTCAATTGTTCATTTTCGGCAAGGTATTGCTCCATTTGAAGTTTCATACCTCTAAGCTCTTGGCGAGCATTTTTGAGATTTTTACCATCTTTAATCAATCGAGAAATTTTGTTGCGAGACTCTGCCAATTCAATTTTTTGTTGATCAATCAAAGCATCCATTTCTTCGTTGGTGCCGCGCATTTCCTCTAATTCTGAAAGTGACTCATGGTATTGCTTTTCGAGTTCAGTTGATAATTTTTCTGCTTCCGATAGCTCGGTTTCCTGTTGTGTGATTACTTTATCTTGCTGAATTTTATTGTACAATAAAAAAGCATTGATAGCCAATAATACCACGACGACCACTGCGACAATGGCAATTAATCTCTGAGAGTTTGCTTTGCTTGTTGACATAAATTTTTATTTATTTTTAGGTGTAGTTGAAAAAAAGATGTTGTGTTATGCACTTAAGTGTGCCAAACCGAAGTTGGACATGAAGTACTTTAACACATGAAAACATAAACACAAATAATAGGGTGTCAGCAAAAAATGCGAAAATATTGCAAATTTTTATCATAAGAGCAAAAATTACAATATTTAATGGAGGGATTTTCAAATTGAACGAAAAACCCCAACAAATATTAGGTGTGCAATCCGAAAAATGTTCAATGATGGGATGGTTTTGGTGGCTTTTTTCCATAAAAGAATAGAGATAATGGCAAAAATAATTAACTTTCGCTCAAATTTAAAAAACACATACCACTATGTTGAAAACAATAGACATCGCGCGCGTTCTATTTTTGGATGTTGAATGCGTTAGTGAATACGCGACTTTCGAGGAACTCACCGATGAATTTAAGTATTTGTGGAAACTCAAATGTAAATCTATCCTTAAAAAATACGACGAAGAAATCACAGATGAAGAAGCAGCGGAAACTTATGTTGAAAAAGCTGGAATCTTTGCTGAATTTGGAAAAATTGTTTGTATTTCCGTAGGATTTATCAGCCGTGATAAAGATAAGTCGTTGAAAATTAGGTTAAAATCCTACGCAAATGATGACGAAAAAGTATTGCTGCAAGAGTTTTGTGAGTTACTTCATCAATATTATAAACCGCATTCTCATTTTATTTGTGGACACAATATCAAGGAATTTGACATCCCCTACATCTGTCGTCGGCTATTGATTAATCAAATTCAATACCCTTCAATTCTGGAAGTTCAAGGCAAAAAACCCTGGGAAACGAAGCAGTTTATTGATACACTGGTTCTATGGAAATATGGTGATTTTAAAAATTATACGTCTTTGAAATTATTGGCTGCTGTTCTTGGTTTTCCATCTCCAAAAGATGACATCGATGGTTCAGAAGTAGGGCGGGTCTATTGGAAAGAAAAGGATTTGCCGCGTATCGCAGTTTACTGTGAAAAAGATGTGTTGGCTACTGCACAGCTATTTTTAAAGTTCAAATTTATGCCGATTTTGACAGAAGAACAGGTTATTCATGTGGATTAAAGGGAATTGTTGGATGTTTTAAGGGGTATTACATTTATGAATAGTACACTGTAAAGTAATTTTCTATATCTTTTTCAATAGGGATTTTGAAGATGCAAAACAGTTTGCAAAAACCGTTTTGCTCCCTTAACAGCCCACCGCCTCGCGCCGCAAGCGCGAGGGAGTGAGGTGTTTGAAGCTCGAAGTCCTTACGATTTTCTCGCTTCTCAAGATATAAAGAAAGTTTTTACACATTCTATTTAGTCTATTATTCATAAAAATTCCCTTACTGCTTCACTATCTCTCCATTTTCACTTTTCGCAAAAACAGCATCATCAAACGCTTTTTTGGAAACTGTAACCT
>CAYUNA010000733.1:0-2805 GCA_964445895.1 uncultured Saprospiraceae bacterium
TTACTACTTCGAAAACATCTTTGCTGGTAATTTTTATTTTTTTACTTTTCATAATGGTGGTTTTGTTTGAAAAGATGCCACAAAGATGCAGACTAACCATAGTCAAAAGGAAGGAAGATTTAAGAAATGGACATTGTGTTTTCGCTAATATTAAGAAAACCCTACACTACGCCGAGCTTCTGCTATAATCCACTCGATATTTCGTTCTTCTACACCAAGGTCTTGTGCTTTTTCAAAATAATCTAAAGCAAGTTGGTTGGAATCCGCATCATTTTTTCGTTCATAAAAATAGCCGAAATGCAGATGAGCAAGCGCGTGATTGTTATCGAGGGAGAGTGCTTTTTCTAAATCCCATTTGGCGGCATCCATCTCGTTGGTGCGGAGATGAAGAAGACCGCGATTAGCGTAGGCATCCGCAAATGCGTCGTTGAGTCGAATCGCATTATTGAGGTCAAAAAGAGCTTCGTGGTAATTTTTATATTGAAGATACACTTGCCCGCGGTGGTTCAAATCTTCAGGGTTTTTATGGTTTTCGTGGAGCGCTTTATTTAAATATTTCAACGCATCGTCGTAGTTTCTAATTTTTAAATGCAGTGCGCCAAGTGTCGAATAATCTGCTGCTTTTGGTTTGAAACGAGTAAGTATATTTTCATAAAACTCTAAAGCTTCAAAATATTTTTTTTCAGCAATCAGGCAGTCTGTCATTTTTTCGTAAGTCGAACGGTCAGCTTTCCCATCGTCCACTAATTGTTGTAAGGCTAAAAAAGCTTCTTCATATTTTCCTTCTTCATACAAATTAAACCCTTCTAAATATGCATTGGGCTTAGCTGCTGATTTAAATAAAAAACGCAACTGCTGCCCGTCATTATATGTCACCGTTCCGTCGTGCATTCTCAACGGCGTGGTGAAAGGAATCATATTGATAAAAAAATCATAGACTGCCGACATTCCAAAAATGGTAATGTAAAACCAACCCATATCACTCATGCCACTTTGCCCGAAAATGATTAACCAAATGGTCAACAAAACCGAAGCAATCGGTCCACCTAAAACGATGACAAAACTCTGCCATAACTTCGCTGCCCCTTGATGCTGACACATTCCAATATTCCAATTAAGCATATTGAATTTAAAGTAAGTCGTCAGTCGTCCGAGCTTAAGAATCAGGGCATTATCAATGTTTCCATACGATCCGACATAGACATCAACTTTACCATTAGTCAATAATAGCGCGGGTAAGGCATGACCATATTCATGCACTAATGTGGTCAACGAGCGCACGACGAGTACGCTCAAAATGCCGAGAATGGCGATGCCCATGCCGTATAAAATTTCCATATCGAAAAGGTAATGCTGTTATTAACTGATGTTAAGTGCCTTGTATGTTTCGTCACTTGATCCGATAAAAAATCTTGTCTAAAAATTTTACCGAATTAATTACTACGAGGCACTTACCGTAGGCTCTATTTCTTTTTTCGACTTTTTTTCTTTTTCCGTTTCCATTCCATCGTTTCCTCTACTTCTTGCATCAATGCTTTTAGTCCCTTTGACTTCGCTGCTGATTCTAAAAGGGTCGTTTCAATATCTTCTTTTTCGACAATTAGAACTTTAATTTCATTATGCGTCAATTTCTCAATTTCTTCCAGCAACGGCTTTTCATCAGTGCTACAAAACGAAATAGCATTACCCCGATGACTCCCGCGTCCTGTCCGTCCGATGCGGTGAACATAATTTTCTGGTTGTTCTGGCAAATCGTAATTGATGACATAACCAACCTGATCAATATCAATCCCTCGCGCCGTCACATCCGTTGCAATCAGCACGCGGACGCCGCCGTTTTTAAAGGTAGCGAGTACATTTTGTCTATCTTTTTGCTCCTTATCACCATGAATAGTGAGGGCTTCAATACCGACTCTTCCCATCGCTTTGGCGACGCGTTCTGCACGGATTTTTGTCCGTACAAATACGAGAAATTTTTCTTTCTCATGTTCATTAATCAACCGTTCTAAAAAGAAGCGCTTGTCATCCATTTCTACAAAAGAAACGGCGTGGTCTACATTTTTAGAAACAGGGTCTTTCGGTGAAATTTCAATCCGAATCGCGTTTTTTACCAACGAATACGCCAGTTTTTTAATTTTATCATCAATCGTAGCTGAGAAAAACAAGGTCTGCTTTTTCTTTGGCAAGTACGGTTGTAAATCTCGAATGTCCTTAATAAAACCCAAATCCAGCATGTGGTCTGCCTCATCCAAAACCAATACTTCCACTCGATGCAAGCGTAAATGTCCTTGACTAGCAAGGTCAAACATTCGTCCTGGCGTCACGACCAAAATGTCTATCCTTCCCTGCAATTTCACAATCTGAGGTTCCTGGTCAACACCCCCATGAATGCAGTACGTCTTCACGCGCGTCTCCTTTGCCAATTGTTTTAGTACGCCCGTTATCTGCAATGCCAACTCGCGCGTCGGCACCATTATCAAGCATTTGATACCGTCCGGTCGCCGCTGATTCATCTTTTTTTGATGTAATAAATGGATAAGCGGAATGCCAAATGCTGCCGTTTTTCCCGTACCCGTCTGCGCAATGGCGAGCACATCTTCTCCTTTCAAAATAGGCGTAATTGCCTTATATTGAATATCCGTCGGTCGGCGAAATCCCATCCGAGAAATGCCTTTTTGTAATTCTGGGACGAGGTGATAATCTGTAAATTTCATATAACGGGTTGCGGTTTACGAGTTGTGTGTTGCCAGCATGACCAATATTAGTTTTGGTAAAAAATAACAACTTGAAAACTATAAGTAGGTG
>CAYUNA010000734.1:0-2804 GCA_964445895.1 uncultured Saprospiraceae bacterium
GAACGCGAAATAAATAAATTGACATTCTTGAGAGAGAAAGTTTGGTCTTAGTTTGCACTTTGAAAATCCTCATTATATCAACATAAATCGGACTTTTAAAGCATAAAATGAAACCAAAATCTGCTGGTTCAAGAACCGAAGTTTATTTAATTCGCGTTCCTTACTCATTTTTAAAATAGAATTAATGACAGACGAAAAACTGGAAACTCTCCGTTTTCCCATTGGCCGATTGAAATATGATGCAGCTGATTTTGCGGAGAAGAAGGATAGTCAAATTCAGACATTGGCAACGATTCCGCAAAAGATGCGCGCTATCGTTGAAGGAATGTCGGAAGCTGATTTGAGCAGAGCTTATCGTCCCGACGGTTGGACGGCACGACAAGTAATTCATCATGTTGCGGATAGTCACATGAATGCATATATTCGATTCAAATGGGCATTGACAGAAGATTCGCCGATGATAAAAGCTTACGATGAAGCGGCTTGGGCAGAGTTGTCAGATTATGACGATACACCAGTGGAGGTGTCGTTGGCGTTGTTGGAAAACCTGCATAAACGTTGGGTGATTTTACTGGAAAAAATGACGGAAACGCAGTGGAATAAAGAAATTGGGCACCCAGAATGGACTGAAAATTTGAGCATGAAATTTATGTTGGGAATGTACGATTGGCATTCGCGGCATCATCTGGGACATTTGGAGATAGTGAAAAATGGGGGGTATTAGATGGCAAATTAAGTAGCATTGGAGCACGGCTTGGACAGAGAATCGCTATTGAACTTGCAAAAAATAGTTCATATTATCAAAAATAATTTTTGTCGATTCAAGTGAGACGGAGCAAAAGCTGGATTTTTCATAAAAATATAGCTTTTGCTCCGTCTGAAAAAAGAAAATCGTGGTGCGGGCGGATAGAAAAGGTTAAAGAACTGGATTGTATTTGAAAAATTATCAAATTAATGACCAAGTCGAGATGTGTGCATACCGTAGGTAGTTAACAAAGCGATTATTTCTCAACCTTCAACTTCAATGCAATCCATTCATCGACTACTTCTTCAAGAATAAATAAGGGGACAGAACCGTTTTGTAAAATGACCTCATGGAAGTCACGAATATTGAATTTTGCACCTAATTTTTTCTCTGCTCTTTTTCGCAATTCGCGAATTTTTAATTCTCCAATTTTATAGGACAATGCCTGTCCTGGCCAGCCGATATAGCGGTCGATTTCAGTATTGACATTGTGTAGCGATAGGGCAGAATTGGATGCCATATATGCTACCGCTTCGTCGCGTGTCCAACCTTTAGCGTGAATGCCTACGTCGATAACGAGCCGACAAGCGCGCCACATTTCGTAAGTCATTCTTCCAAAATGTTGATACGGTGTTTCATAAATGCCCATTTCGTCGCCGAGATACTCGCAGTATAATGCCCAGCCTTCGCCGAATGCGCTCAAATAAGTGTCGCGCCGAAAATCAGGCATATCTTCCATTTCTGCCGCGAGCGAAATTTGGAGGTGATGCCCAGGGACTGCTTCGTGTAGCGTGAGGGCGGGCAGTGCATACAACGGGCGACTTTCGAGCTTGTAAGTGTTGACCCAATATTTGCCCGCGCGGTGGTCTGTTTCGCTGCCTTCGGAGTAGCGACCTGTTGTATATTTGGGTGCAATAGCAGCAGGAACGGGGTCAACGCCGTAGGGTAGGCGAGGGAGTTTGTTGAAATATTCGGGGAGTTTGCCATCGATTCTTTTGGAAAAATAGGAGGCTTCCATAAGTAGTCCACGAGCAGTTTTGGGATAAAATTGTTTGTCGGTTCGGAGAAATTGAATGAAATCTGCGAAGCTGCCTTCATAGCCTACGTCTTCAATAATGCCCTCCATATCTGCACGAATACGGGCAACTTCTTGCTTACCTTTTTCAAAGATTTCATCTGCAGTCATGGGGAGAGTGGCGTAGAACTGAACGCGTTGTTGGTAGAATTTTTCGCCATCAGGTTGAGCGGATATACCGATGGCATCGGCGGCATTGGGGCGGTATTCTTCGACGATGAAGTCATGGAAAGTTTGATAGCCGGGGACAACGGATTTTTCGATAGCTGCTTTTCCACGTTTGATAAAATCAGCTTTTTTATCGGCAGTAATGGTTTCCGGGATTCGAGTAAAGGGTTCGTAGAAATAGCTATTTTCAACGGTATCAACAATGTGTGGTGTTAAGTATGATTCGTAGTCTTGCAAGACCGCTTTGGGTAACGTTTTCCCTTTCTGAATACCGATTTTTAGTAGCGCGATGTGGTCATTGACGTACATTTTGAAGCTCTCCAATACTTTGAGGTAGCGTTCGTACTGCGCTTCGTTTTGAAATTGGAAACCGCTGCGCATGTAGACAAAATTGATATGAAAACCACCGTCGGCACTAATCGGCGTAAGGTAGGATTCTAAGTCAATTTGGTCAATTTTATCTTTTAAGACAAACCGATACATATCGTAATTGATGCGGTCTTGGGTACTTAATGCTTCACGGTTGATGGCTTCGGTTTGTTGCCAAAAATCCTGGTATTTGGCTTTGCGGCGTTGGTAGGCGGCGACGCTGATTTCTGGATGCGTTTGCTCGGCTTTGACATTTGACCAATAGGGGAATTCTGTTTCATTGTATTTCTTCTCCGCATCAAAGATGGCGTGGAGCGCTTGGTGAGCATTGTTTTCTGAGGAGGTTGAATTGTCTTGGCAACTGGTTAGGATTAGGATTAGAAGAATGTAGTGTTGAATTTTCATACGGTCAAATTTGTGAAAACTGATTGCTGAATTTTAATATAA
>CAYUNA010000735.1:0-2798 GCA_964445895.1 uncultured Saprospiraceae bacterium
TATTATCGAATGACAATTTGCTGGATATAATCTTCGCCAATCTCTTTATTTAAAACCTTTAATAATTTATCTTTTCCATACGTTAATTCCTGTCGTAGTGGTGCAGAATCAATGGTAATAAACAGTTTATTGCGCCGCAATCTAATCTCTTTTGTATAATTATTAATCGTCGTACCCATCACTTCCTGCCAAAATTTTTTGATTTTGAGTTCATGCAATTTTGGGCTGATTTTCATATCTCTGACCATGTTTTTTAGGACATCGCCGATAATTTGGTCATTATGTTTTGCCATAAGGTTAGCTATTTTTGTTCTAAGAGCATGTATAAAAACTAAACCTGCTCTACATATTAGAGACTATTTCGCCATTTTCAACAACAAATTTTCGATACTCCGTTCCAAAGTTACGAACTATTTTTTCAACGCGGTCATTATCGGTATCGGAAATAAAAATTTGTCCAAAATTATCGCCCATTAATAATTCGATGAGCTGCTGAACCCGCTGCACATCCAATTTGTCAAACAAGTCGTCGAGCAACAAAATAGGGGAACGTCCTTTAAATTGTCGTAACAATTCATATTGTGCCAATTTAAGTGCCAAAACATAAGATTTCAGCTGTCCCTGTGAGGCAAATTTTTTGACCTCTCGATTGTTTATTTTAAAAACCAGATTATCCTTGTGAATGCCGCAAGTCGTTCGTTGCAAAATACGGTCTTTTTCGTAATTCGCTAAAAGCAAATCAGTCAGCGGCGCTTTTAATAATTGTGAACTATAAACACAGGAAACTTCCTCTTGTTGTCCCGATATTTTTTGATAAAAATCATTGAAAATAGGCGTTAACGTTTCTAATAATTCTTGTCTTTTTTCAAAAATAAAAGCCGCAGGTGCGAGCAATTGTTGGTTGTAGGTTTTTAACAAATCAACATCCAAATAACCCTTGGATGCGCCCTCTTTTAAAAGGGAATTTCGTTGTTTTAAAACTCGATTGTAAAAGATTAAATTTTTCAAATAAATCTGGTCAGATTGCGATAGAGTATTGTCGATAAACCGCCGTCTTTCCTCACTTCCTTCCCGTGCCAACGCCGTATCATCAGGCGCAACGACTACGAGTGGCAGCAAGCCTACATGCTCAGATAATTTGTTGTAAGCCACATCATTTTTCTCAAAAACCTTCGACGTTCCAGGAACGACTTTAGCTACAATTTTCTCTTTTTTGTCTTTATTAATAAAGTGGCCTTCTAACCGCAGGAAAGACTCCCCATGCCGAACGACATCACGGTCAGAATTAACAAAATTGCTTTTCGTCATACACATATAATGTATTGCATCCAGCAAATTGGTTTTCCCCATGCCGTTCAACCCCACAAGACAATTTAGTTTTTCCGAAAAGGACAACGATTGTTTGGTGTAGTTTTTATAATTGGTGAGTATGAGTTTTTTTAAAATCAGTGGAGTTTTGTTTTTATGGTTTGTTACACTGTATTATATATAGCTTGTGATTAATTTAATGGACTTATTTACAGATAAGTCTCTACTTATCACTTCATTTTGGTGACAAGTTAAAACTTTAATACACAAACGCCGTTTATTAAAGTGGCAAATGTAAGCAAACTATTGAGTTTTCAAATTTCAATTTTGAAAAAGTGAAGGTAATTTTTTTACACAAAAAAAAAGCCTTACTTTTGCGGAAAGTTCCTAATCATTTAGAAAATTAAACGTAACCGCGTTCAAAAAAAAAGCAATCTTAAATGGCTACTGCAACAAAAGCAAAACCTCGGACACGAAAAACCACTAAGAAATTAAAATATTCTAAAAAGCAATATCATAGCTGGTATGAACTAATGTATCGAATCCGTCGCTTTGAGGAGCGAGCATTGTTGGCATATAGTCAACAAAAAATTCGTGGGTTCTGTCATGTCTATATCGGTCAAGAAGCTCTAGCGGCAGGTATCGAATCTGCGATTACCAACGATGATGCTATTGTCACGGCGTATCGACAACATGGTATCGGTATTGCTCGCGGAATAGATACATCATCTGCGATGGCAGAGTTGTTCGGTAAAGAAACTGGAATTGTAAAAGGAAAAGGTGGCTCGATGCACTTCTTTTCTAAGGAACACAACTATTTCGGTGGAAATGGAATCGTAGGTGCGCAAATTCCAATCGGTGCAGGTATCGCATTTGCTGAAAAATACCGTAAGACTAAGAACTTGTGTGTTACCATGTTTGGTGATGGTGCGGCACGACAAGGCGCATTGCATGAAGCATTTAATATGGCAATGACTTGGAAATTACCTGTCTTATTTATCTGTGAAAACAACCATTATGCCATGGGTACATCGGTTGAACGCACTAGTAATATAGCTGATATTCACAAATTAGGTTTGGGTTATGGAATGCCAAATGAACCAGTAGATGGCATGAGTCCAGAAGCGGTACATGAGGCAGTTACTAAAGCAGCAAAACACATTCGTGCTGGAAAGGGTCCATATTTCTTAGAAATTAAGACTTACCGATACAAAGGTCACTCGGTTTCTGACCCTGCGAAATATCGAACAAAAGACGAACTGAATGAATACCGCGACCAAGACCCAATTAAGGTGACAGAGAAGAAAATGATTGAAAATAAAATAGCGACGGAAGAGGAAATCAAAGAAATCAAAGCAAAAATCAATAAGGAAATCGAAGATGCTTTGAAATTTGCAGAAGAATCTTCTTTCCCTGATGGTGCGGAGTTGTTTTCAGATAATTATTTGCAAGAAGATTATCCTTATATCAAGGATTAAATATAATTTTTT
>CAYUNA010000736.1:0-2797 GCA_964445895.1 uncultured Saprospiraceae bacterium
ACAAGAAAAAATTACGGCGCATTCTGGCTCAACTTATTAAATTCATTTCACTTAACAGAAACTATCCCGAATTTTTGGATTAACCGAAAATTCGGGATTTTTTTTCGCGTTCCTTAGAACCCAAAAAAAAATCCATTGGAAAAAAACATCAGTTTATCATCCTGGCTTATTCTTATTTTACTTGCGTTAACGTGGGGGAGTTCCTACATTTTAATAAAAAAAGGGTTAGTCGATTTTTCACCAACGCAGGTTGCGGGATTGCGGGTTAGTATCTCGGCGTTGGCATTTTTGCCCATATTTTTGATGCGCTACAAAACGATAGACTGGTCAAGATGGCAAGCGTTGATGATTGTCGGTTTTGCGGGGAGCTTTTTTCCAGCTTGTCTTTTTGCAGTAGCACAAACGGAATTGAGTAGTTCTGTGACGGGTGTTTTAAGTTCTCTGACTCCATTATTTACGTTGTTGATTGGGATTATGTTTTTCAAAGCATCTGCCGCGTGGATGAAGATACTGGGTGTTTTGGTTGGTTTGTTGGGGGCAGTTTTGTTGATAGTTTTAAATCAAGAGGCAGGCGATGTAAACAATCCGTATTTTAGTATTTTGGTTGTTTTGGCTACGATGGGTTACGGACTGAGTACGTATGTCGTCAAGACGTACTTGCAGGATGTAGGGTCAATTACAATTAGTGCAGCGGCGTTTACGATTATTGGAATTCCAGGGCTGATTATGCTATTGTCAAGCGATTTTGTGGATGTTTTACAAACGTCAGAAACAGGTTGGGAATCATTGGGGTATATTACAATCTTAGCACTGTTGGGCACTGTTGCTGCGTCGATTTTATTTTTTAAATTAGTACAAATTACGAATCCTGTTTTCGCGTCAATGGTAAGTTATTTGACGCCAATTGTTGCCGTTGGGTGGGGGGCATTAGACAATGAAGTGGTAACGATTTATCATTTTGTGGGAATGGTATTGATTTTATTAGGGGTTTATATTTCGAGGAATAGAGGGGGAAATTAAGGATGTAGAATAACTATGTCCGGGTGCTTATATTCTAAATGAAATTAAATATTTTGTAAAGTAAATTTTTTTACATTTTTAAAAAGGGATTTAAAGGGGCAGAAATGAGTTTGTAAAACTCGTTTCTGCCCCTTTAAATCCAGACCCGCTTTGCCTCAGGCAAAGCGCAGTGTTTTTTTGAAGCTCGAAAATCTTGCGATTTTTTCGCTTCTCCCTTGAAAACCCCCTTGTGGCGGTTTGAATATTAAACAATGAACTAAAGATTTTCGCCAAGAAATTTACAAAGTACGTAGCATCAGATTATTAATTATTTGCTTCTATTTTTCCAAACAACAAATTTACTCCAAACCGCGCACTAAAAAACTGCGCATCCTCCTGATTAAATAAGGACACCACATTATCCGTTGTACCAAAGACTTGTACGGGACCGACTTTTATTGCAGCATTTAGACCTAAATTAAATTGCTTTCCTTCTTCTAAAAGTGTCGAATAATTCGCACCTACCGTCAGGTTTTTTAACAATTGATAACGACCATTTAGACTCAATGAGGTAAACGTCTCGTCTCGAAATTTGCCCGTAAAAAAAGCAGCACCAACACCCAATTTTTCCGATATTTGATATTGTCCGCTTAAATAAAATTTTGTAGGCAAATCAACGGTATAACTGTCATTCGTCTCGGTTGCCCGAAAAATCGCTTCTATGGTATCTAATGGATTGCCAAAATCAGGGTCATCATCGCCATTCGTTATCGCGTCTGAAATATCCAAACCTTCGTATACAAAAGTACCACTTGAAGTATAATTGCGAGTATCTTCCGTCCATTCAATTGAGCCAATATCCAACACACTCGCTGCGATGGTCAATTTTTCAGTGACTTCCATTGTTGCACCCAAATCAAATGCCCAGCCTGTATTGTCTGTGAAAATTTCATCACCTGCGTCATTGACATCGAAGCGAATATCAAATTCATCGAAACCATTAAAATCCACTGTACCAGATGAATTTAGCCGATAATCACTTGTTAATGTTAATTGATAAATGTCGGGGTCGGTAAATAACGTCGCACTATTTTGGTCTTTATCCGTTGCTGCACTTCGGAAACCAGAAAGGTATTTTGCTTTTGCACCAATAGTAATTTTACCAATTTTATAAGCAGCACCCAGTGCAAATTCATTATAACTATTTAGTACAAATTCATTACTCAAGTCAACCGTTTCGCCCACGAATTGTGCATTGCCTTGATAAACGACTTGCGGCAGTGCCCGATTGTATTTAGCATAAGTAAATGCCTTGCCGGAATGTCCCAAACTTAGCATCAAATTTTTAATTCTAAATGCAAAACTTAGCGTCTGAATGGAAAAATCGTTGCGGATTAAATTCTCTTCCTCCATTTGGGCAATAGCCTGATTAAAATCAATGAAATTTTTGCCGTCTTGTTCTACAATGAAGTCCCCAAAAGTTGGTCCGGTTAAATATAAATTATCACGGACACTCGGTAAGCCAACCACGAATTTATAATCTGGCATAAACGCTGGATTAGTGGTATTCGAGTTCCAAACATTGGTCATCGAATGCAAGCCCATTTCTTGCTGTGCTTTTGTATTTTGAAAGAAAAATAAAACTGATAAAAGAAGGGTAAGTTTAATTTTTGTCATTTGAATAGGATAAACTGGTTGATTGATGATTAACTGATTGATGATTTTATTTAAAAAATCATCATCAATCAACTAATCACAAATTAACTTCAGTAATTTTTTTTAATAAATATAAGTCTAT
>CAYUNA010000737.1:0-2790 GCA_964445895.1 uncultured Saprospiraceae bacterium
TTGTTCCGCACCGTGGTTATTTTTTAAGACGGAGCAAAAGATAAAAAGGGGTATTAAGGGACAGAAATGAGGTTGAAAAACTCATTTTTGCCCCTTAACTTCCACACCCGCTTTGCCGCAAGCAAAGCGCAGTATTTTTTTTTTGAAGCTCGAAAATTTTGCGATTTTCTCGCTTCTCGTAGTTCCGAGAAACGTACTTTACACCGTACTAAATTACATTCATCACCTAAAATATACATAAAAATCCCCTTTCTTCACTATATTTGCCAAGTTCTTTTTTTCAAATATTGACTTTTGGTAAAAAAGTACGTCTAAAAAGAAACATGATATAAACGTGCTGTATAAAATCTTAAATCATCCAATCTCCAAAATCACGATAACTTCTATTTTCGTGTTCGGGCTATCCGTTGTCATAGTACCCGAATGGTTTGATTTTTCTAAAAAATACAATTATTTCGCCATTCAAATCATGTTTGGGTATTTGCTATCGGGATTGTTGTTTTTAATGCTTCGGCAGAAAACGTTGATGTCGATGAGTTTTTTGTGCTGTGCGTTGTTGTGCTTTTATTTAAAATTAGCGGTAGATGTTGATGGAGATGGATTTAATATTTTACGACAACAACGAGTAGAAAAAGTTATTCCTACCAAATTTTCGGTAGCCCATTTTAATGTTGGGGCAGGCAATTCAGAAGCTGAAATATTAAAAGGTATTCGAAGTGCAGACGCAGATTTAGTCTCTATTCAAGAAATTCGTCCTGATTTATTAAAGAAATTGACGGATTCTCTAGCAATCAATTACCATTTTCACAAGACCCTAAGTGATATTCGAATGTTGGGAATGGGGGTTTTTTGTAAAAAGAATTTGGTAACTTTTGATACTATTAATTATAAAGGTTTGGTGAGTCCGTGTGGGAGTTTAGCTATCGGCAATAAAGGCGAAAGTATTCATTTTATCACTACCAATACCTTACCCGCCTTAAACGAAAAATCCTTTGCCAAGCTACGTGATCACTTAAAGACTTTGACGATTCACTTGGATACATTGAATATTCCCGTGATTGCACTGGGCGATTTTAATGCCGCCCCCTGGTCAAATATTATTATAGAATTCGAAGAAGCTGCTCACTTAAAGGACAGCCGACAGGGATTTATGTCGTCCTTTACCGGGGGAACTACCTCCATGTTTGGCGCGCCACTAAACCATATTTTTTATTCCAAGCACTTAAAATGTTTGGGCTTCGAAACCATTCCAAGTCCCAATTCTGCCTTCTCTGGTATCAAGGGAGTTTATGAATTTAAACCCGTCCCATCCAATGCTTCAGCAACGTATAAATAGTTTTAAATACGCATTTCAAGGTGTTTTTGATTTGTTTCGGTCACAACCGAACGCATTGATTCATTTGCTGGCAGCAATAGTCGCTATAGTCGCTGGGTATTACTTTTCTATTTCTAAAACAGAATGGGCGATTGTTTTATTGACCATTTTTTTGGTCTTGGCAGCAGAGGCATTCAATACCGCGATTGAATATTTGACAGATTTGGTTTCACCAGAATATAATGAACTCGCAGGTAAAACGAAGGATGCAGCGGCTGCGGGTGTGTTGTTGACCGCGATGGGGGCAGTAGCAGTGGCGGCGATGATTTTTTTACCAAAAGTCACTGAACTGATTGGTTACTAACGGATGTTATGCACCTGCTCTAACATCCGTTACTAATTAAAAAGCCTCCCGATTGCCGGGAGGCCATAAATTGTTTGCTGTACTCGTTGTCAGCCAGAGAGAATAAGGAAAGAAAAAATGAGTGACAGCAACGCAGTTTTTAGACGTTCCTGAATCTAACAATGTCACAAATTCAAATTTTTTCTTTCAGATTTCTTTAAGAAAAATGTTAAATTATATTTAATTGTCTGAAATTCAATCTTTTAGGGGAGTTGAGTTAAAAATAAAAAAGTTTTAAAAATGAAAATAGCCATACTTGGATACGGAAAAATGGGTAAAACTATTGATCAAATGTCTACAGAAAAAGGGCATGAAATTGTTTTGAAAATTGGGGCAAATAATTTAAAAGATTTCACAAAGGAGAATATCCAGGAGGCGGACGTAGCCATAGAGTTTTCTAATCCAGAAAGTGCTTTTGATAATCTGGTAAAATGTTTGAAATGGGGCATACCAGTCGTATCAGGTACAACCGGATGGTTGCATAAAATGGAGGAAATCAAGACTATTTGTGAGGAGAACAACGGTGGATTTTTCTACGCTTCAAATTATAGTATTGGGGTTAATATTTTCTTTGCAATCAATCGACAGTTGGCAAAAATGATGAATGACCAACCACAGTATGACGTGACGATGGAGGAAATTCATCATACTCAAAAATTAGATGCACCCAGCGGTACAGCGATTACTTTGGCACAAGGAATTCTCGAAGAAATGAGTCGGAAATCGAATTGGACAAAAGAAATAGCCGCTAAAAAAACGGACTTGCCCATCATTTCTAAGCGCATCGACAAAGTCCCGGGGACACACGAAATCATTTACAATTCTCCAATAGATTCGATTGAAATCAAGCATACAGCGCACTCACGGGCAGGGTTTGCAGGTGGCGCAATTTTAGCGGCAGAGTGGATGATTGGTAAGAAAGGGAGTTTTGGAATGAAGGATATGTTGGGGTTTTGAGTTTAAAATTTAAGGATTATAAATAAAGCATTAAAGGGTTTTCTCATAAAAAATATTATCAGCTGCGGAGCAGGAAAATCCAAGCAATAACGAAGATTGGGAAGTGCTCCTTTTG
>CAYUNA010000738.1:0-2785 GCA_964445895.1 uncultured Saprospiraceae bacterium
TCTATAACTAGAAAAAGCGTGGTGCGGACGGACTGATAATAGCTAAAGAATTATAGCATTACATTTGATACATTAATTCTATTTCAAATAAACAACCGAAGTTTGCACAACTCCACTAATTGTCTGAATTTCAATAAAATACGCCCCAACAGACAGTTTTTTATTAGAAAAATCTAACGCTATTTTATTACCAAAACCATGCATTTCTTTTGCAAAAACAGCTACAACTTGCCCATTTAAATTAACTACCCGAATCGCTTCAATTGGTTCATTGATACCTTCTATTTCAATCGTCAAACGGTCGTGAAATGGATTTGGAAAAACATTGATTTTCGTTTCAAAATCAACCGCCTCTACAGCATTCGGTTCTTCTAAAAATGGCAAAACATTAAAGCGCAATAATTTTTGCGGCAGTATCGAAAATGCTTCTGAAACCACATATCCTGTGCGATCATCTCTAAATGTAACCCCTTCTGCCTGACTTGTATTAATCGCACTACCCAAGCTAATTTTTCGTTTATTGCCTTTAAAAAACTGGTTGCCCGGATAATCAAAAAGCAACCAAAAAAGCACTTCAGAAGTCGCCGTATTGTAGCCTAACAGCAGCACTTCCCCCTCGTCGCTAATATCGGCAGAAGTGATTTGTGCTTGTACTTCCAACGAGTCTCGCACTTGCGCCACATGCTCACCTGCCGTCGTTGGCAGCACATAATGACGGGTTTTGAAATCGACCCAGTTTTTGGAAAACAAGTGTAAACTATCTTCAAAAACGAACATCGCTTCGCAGTCGTAATTGTTGTTATTATTGGCAAAAGTAAAATCCGTTTGGTCACTAAATGTAAACTCAATAACCTCAGCGGTCGTCACATTTTCGGTAAGGTTAGCTTTTGGAATTTTATAGATGCGCAAGTTGGTTCGGTTACCGTCGTTATTGCCAAAATCACCGATGTAAACGTGAGTTTCATCTTCTGTGATGTCCTCCCAATCGTAGTTATCTGCCCCTGCGATTGTTACTAAATGTTCAATTTCGCCAGTCAGGGAATCAATCTGATAAATGCGGTCTTCATTGCCTGCGTCCTCGTGTGTCCAAAGGGCTTCATTGAAAAAACCGACTCCCGAAACCTCCTCCAAATTAGCTGGCAATTGCGTGATTTCCGTCAACTGATACTCGGTGGTGGGATATACGCACGAACCATCGTTTTCTGTAGCCGTTGCAACATAATTTGTGGCTTGTGGGTCTGTACAACCGGGCTGCGCCAACAAGTTTTGAGACATCGAAAGGAGGGAAAACAATAAGAAAAAATACTTCATAGAATTGGCTATTGTCAATAAAAGTGGAAAAATACAGAAAAGTTGGGAGTAGCCGAATTAAATGGAAATTTATGCTGAGATTTAGTAATTTAGATGGCGAAATCTTTTCTAGTTTGAACTCCGTCGCCGTCGGATTTGGTCAGCGGTTAGGGTTTGGCCCGAGGTTGTATTGTCTTGTTCTATCAAAGGAATGACATATCCACCAAAACAACCATAAGTTATCATCTTATTTCCTTTCATCTCTACATCTACTCTTGTCTTAAAATTCTTTTTTATTACAATATTTTTAATCCAATTAGGCGCATAACCAACGTAGCTTATTTCCAAATCATACACACCAGCGTCCAAGTCTAAAAAGATATAATTCCCATCAAAATCTGTTTCCGTACCAGTGATTAAAATGTCATTTTGATAAAGCGCAATCGAGCCGTAAATAATGGGTTCATTATATTCCGACTCTATCGCATTTCCAAATAAAATAGTACAGTCAGCAGCTTCCTGATAGGTAGTTTCGGAAGGGATAAATTGCTGTAAACGCTCTTGCTTTGACATTTCAAAAACGCTACAACTCACTAATAATGAAGCGATTATACAATAAAAAACAATTTTCATAGCTAAATATTTAATTGTTAGTTGAACCTGCAAAACGGCGGATGTCACTTGATGAAAAAGTACGTCCTTTATTGAAATCGTCATGCTGAATCATAGGCACTCTTCCACAGCTCATTATTTCAATATTTCGTAAATTAATATCATTAGTCATTGCCACATTCAAGTTATTAGATTTTCCAGCAATCACAATCATTCCTGTAATTCTTTTCGATGGAAATCCAACATAACTCACTTCCACATCGTACGTCCCAGGCTCAATATTTGAAAAACTATAAATGCCATCAAAATCCGTTTCTGCGCCTGTAATTAGTACATCATTTTTATACAATGCTACTGAACCATAAATTACGGGGTCACCAGTTTCTTCTTCAATTACCTTTCCCGTCAGTGCCGTCGTATTCACCCGTTTTACCGTCAACTCTCCACCGATTGCAGGTTTGTAATATCCGTCATTTGAAGTAATCAAAGAAGCATCCACATTCATCGTCACTTTAACCGTCGTTGATTGTTCGTTTTTCACCACCAAGCCCGTCACTTTTCTTGGAGAATAACCAACGTAAGTAATGTCCAAATCATACATTCCAGCCTCGATATTTTTAAAGGTAAATAAGCCATCAATATCCGTGGAGGTGCCCGCTATGAAACCGCTATCTTTAGATAATATGACGGTTGCAAAAGGTAAATTCTCGGAATATTCGGTGTCTACAACAGTACCGACAATGGTAGTTTCTTCCGCGTTTTGGTAAGTGATTAATGTAGAAATATGGGTTGGATTCGGCTGTTGTGCCGTGCCGAAATTAACCAATAATAAAATACTTAGAATGGTATAAAGTGGTCTCATTAATTGAGTTTTTTTTTTAAA
>CAYUNA010000739.1:0-2777 GCA_964445895.1 uncultured Saprospiraceae bacterium
AAATTTGCATGCTTTTAACAGATGTGTATATTGTGGACTGAATGAAATGTATTTAACAGTTTTTAGAATCCTATTTATTAGTACAGCGTGTAAAAATTCATTTTGTATTTTTGAAAAATGGCTAAATTCATTTTTCAAGGGGTAGGTTAAGGATGGCTGTATCACAAGGCAATTTTTCTCGCTTCTCATAATTAAAAGAAACTTACTTTACACTGTAATTAAGTTTTCAAACTTTATCAAATAATGAAAATTAATTTATTTAGAATGCTTCTTTTATGGGGTATATTATCGTTTTTCGCATGTAATTCTGAGCAAAAAACAACAGTTGGCAGTGTAGACAATACCAAAGAAATGGCTGCCATATTAAAAGATATTCGATTGGATATTGCCAAAGACCCAATGCAGTTCGGCTTTATAAATAAAATGAGAGCAGAAGAAATGGGTGAAAAGATTAATAATGCACCAGATATTGCTACTAAACTGGGGTATTCGTTTTTGTATGGTGAAGAACTGCTGAGAAGCAATCAAAATGAATTGGCGATTACCGAATTATCGAGCATTTTGAATCGAATAAACCAAGATGAGAAGCTTAAGGTCGATGAGGAAAATTTGGTCTTGTTGCAAAAATTATTAGCACTGGCTTACATGCGATTAGGAGAAGCGAATAATTGCATCCAGAATGGGAATCGAGAATCTTGTTTGCTACCAATTAAAGGAGAAGGTGTTTATAAAATGCAGCAATCTGTTAAGTCCGCAATTCAGATATACGAGAAAATTTTAACCAAGAATAGCGAAGATGATGAGAGTTTGTGGATGCTCAATTTTGCTTATATGACGTTGGGTAATTATCCAGATGGCGTACCTGAAAAGTGGCGGATTCCAGCTGACTTCTTTGCAAGTGATGCTGCACTTCCGGAATTTCCGAATATTTCAAAAAACATTGGATTAAATACGATGGGCTTATCGGGTGGGGTAGCGATAGATGATTTTAACAATGATGGGTTGTTGGATTTGATGGCATCTTCGTATGGATTGAATGACCAAATTCGCTTGTTTTTAAATGAGGGTCAAGGACAATTTGTAGATAAAACGCAAACGGCTAATTTGGAAGGTATTGTCGGTGGGTTAAATTTACAACATGCAGATTATAATAATGATGGCTTTGTAGATGTCTTGGTTTTGCGTGGGGCTTGGTTTCAAAATTTTGGAAAAATGCCTAATTCGCTATTAAAAAATAATGGAGATGGTACTTTCTCAGACGTTACGATTTCGGCAGGTTTATTGTCAAAATATCCAACTCAGGCGGCCATTTGGCAAGATTTTAACCGAGATGGTCACCTCGACTTATTAATTGGAAATGAAGCACAAAACGGTGCAAAGTATCCATTAGAACTTTTTATGAATCAAGGTGATGGAACTTTTTCTGATGAAACGGCAGCCGCAGGTTTGAGCAATTTATTTTATTATGTGAAAGGTATCACCGCCGGAGATTTGAATAACGATGGTTGGTCAGACATTTACATTTCCGTTTACAAAGCAAAAAATAAATTATTTTTAAGTAAGGGAATAACTGGAAAAGGAAAAATTTCTTTCATTGATGCTTCCGCAAGTGCTGGTGTTGAAAAACCGTTTTTCAGCTTTCCAACGTGGCTTTGGGATTATAATAACGATGGCTTGTTAGATATCTTTAGTGCTTGTTATGGTGATGATATATCCCAATCGAGAAACTCTGCGGCATTGGCCGCGGGTTATGCTAAAGGAAAAAAAATGGGTGGACATCCAATATTGCTTAAAAATAATGGCAATATGACTTTCTCTGACCAATCTCAGGCAGCGGGTTTTTCTGAACCCGTATTTGCGATGGGGTCTAATTTTGGGGACATTGACAATGATGGATTTTTAGATTGTTATCTTGGTACTGGTGCGCCAGAATTAACCGCAATTGTTCCTAATAAAATGTACAAAAATAAAGACGGAAAGACCTTTGACGACGTAACAACTGCGGGTAACTTCGGACATGTACAAAAAGGACATGCCGTCGGATTTGGGGATTTTGACAATGATGGTGACCAAGATGTTTTTTGCGTTTTGGGCGGTGCATATGAGGGGGATATTTTTGAAGATGCTTTCTTTTTGAATCCATTAAATCAAGAAAAAAGCTGGGTTACTTTACGTTTGGAAGGGCAAAAATCTAATAAATCAGCGATTGGTGCAAAAGTTAAAATTATTACAGAAAATAAAGAAGGACAAACACAGACCATTTATCGTTGGGTCGGCACAGGTGGAAGTTTTGGTGGCAATAGTTTGCAATTAGAAGTTGGTTTGAATGATGCGGTTAAAATTAAGCAAGTAGACATTACCTGGCCAACAAGAATCAAGAATCAACAGTCGTTGACGAATCTTGAAATCAATAAGGTGATTAAAATAATAGAAGGAAAAGAAGCCGAATATGTAGCTACAAAAAAAGTTGTTTTTGAAGTTGAATAAATTGTTATTTGCTCTATCTTTAGAATTTAAGTTTAAAGCCACTCAATACATTGTAACAAAAGTTTTTTTGGTTTTTAAGGAGGGAGAAAATTGCAAATTTTCGACCTCCAATAAAAACAATGCGCGTTGCCTGCGGCAACGCGGATGGGGTTCTTGAGGATGAAAAATGATTTTTGCAAAATCATTTTTCATCCTCAAACTCCTCTTGTTTTAAATGCAAAGAAACTTACTTTACAGGGTACTCAATCTCATGTATAAAGTCTATTATTCCTGATCGCCCAAAGGATATA
>CAYUNA010000740.1:0-2775 GCA_964445895.1 uncultured Saprospiraceae bacterium
ACACGGTATTTACGGAAGTATGATTAAGTACCTGAACATATTAGTAGTTTTTAGAACTATCCCCTCGAATTTCTCAGGACCTATTTTTCCGCTATTTTTTCTTTAAAAATCATTCAATAACTACGGTTATTAAATAATTTTCAAGGAAAAACTAATCCGTTATTTCGACCGAAGTGGAGAACACAAAAATTTTAGTCCTAAAATTCCACGAATAAATAGGGCAAAGTACTCATTACAAACGTAAAATTTAACAATCACATTAAAAGGAGACATATCGCTTCTATTTTTGCTACTTTATTCAACTTTCGCAAGTGCTTTGGATAAGGTTGACCATGAATGCGGTACTCCGTTTTTTGGTAAAATCATCATTGGACAAATCATAGACCATCAGACTAAAACGCCTTTAGAATATGCAACTATTTTTCTCTTTTCTTCGAATGACAGTTTAGCCATTAATGGAGGATTGACAGATAGAAATGGCAAATTCGCATTGAATACCAATCAAAATAATTTTTTTCTACAACTGGAACATCTTTCCTACTTACCAGAATTTATTGATAATATTGAATTTCCTATTAACGGCGACACCCTGGATTTGGGCATTATTGAATTGATGCCAAATGCTGCATTATTAGGAGAAGTAGAAGTTAGGGCAGAAAAAAGTTCGGTTATGATGAGTCTCGATAAGCGCATTTTTAATGTGGGAAAAGACTTAGTCAGTCAAGGTGGAACAGCGGAGGATATTTTGAGAAATGTGCCTGGGGTTTGGGTAGACATCAACGGGGAAGTGACCCTGAGAAGTAGCGGCGGCGTGCGTGTTTTGGTGGATGGACAAACATCTCTATTGATAAATGGTAAAAACTCAGACGGGCTTCGACAAATTCAGGCAAATGCCATTGAACGTATCGAAATTATTACTAATCCGTCTGCGAGATACGAAGCAGAAGGAATGGCGGGGATTATCAATCTTGTTATGAAAAAAGACGATTCAGATGGGCTAAATGGGTCGGTAAGTTCAAACATTGGACATCCTGATAACTTTGGACTCGGCGTGAATCTTAATTATCGAAAAAAGAAATTAAACATTTTTACTGGTTCGGGAATTTGGTACATCAATCGACCAGGAACGGGAAGTTATCGGAATAAATTTTTTAATCTGACAAACTCTGATAGTACCCTTTTCTCCAATTTAGACAGAACGCACGAACGTCATGGCAAGCCAATTAATTTAAAAATTGGTACAGACTATTTTATCAACTCAGAAAACACCTTGACTACGTCGTTTTCTTATCGGAAAAGCATTGATAATAATTCCTCTAACCTTACTTACTCTGATGCTTATGGCTCTGTTGACAACGTTTTTCTCATTACAGAACGGTTGGAAGACGAATCAGGAAACGAAAACAATCTAAACAGTTTTTTAAGGCATCGAAAAATATTTGGCAATAAAGAACATCATTTGACCTCTGAAATCCGGTACGAAAGAGAACAGGAAAATGAAATTTCACTATTTGAAGAAAACTACTTTGACGGCCAACGCGCTCCCATAGACACTACTGGATTTAATCAAATGGCCCACAATAAATCACATAACGATTTAATGGTTGTCAAATCTGATTATGTCTTGCCTATTGGAAAACACACTGCCTTTGAAGGAGGATTTCAAAGTACTTTTAGAACAATTACAGACAATTATCAAGTCAATGACTTAATCAACAATATTGAAATTCCCGATTCAAATTTTACTAATAATTTTAAATATCATGAAATTATTCATGGAATATACGCCAATTTAGGTAGTAAAAGTGGTCAATTTTCTTATCAGGCAGGTATGCGAGTGGAATATTCGGATGTCGAATCAGCCTTAGAAATGAGCAATGAAACCAAGCAAAGTCAGTATATAAATTTTTTCCCAAGCGCATTTATTGGCTACGATTTTCAAAATCAAAGCGGCGTTCAGTTGAGTTATAGCCGAAGAATTGAGCGACCTACTTTTTTGGACTTGACGCCCTTTTTCACATTAAGAGACCGCCGAAATATCTGGCGAGGCAATCCCAACATTCGGCCCGAATTCACCCATGCTATTGAATTAGGTTATTTAAAATATTGGGACAAATGGACATTGAGTGCCATCGCTTATTTTCGCAAGACGGATGATGTAATTAAACGTATTCAGCGAGTGAACCCGCAATTTCCTGAAACGACCATCACTCAGGCGGAGAACCTGGCGATTAAAAGAAATTACGGTATAGAATTCACTTACTCTCTAACACTTTCCAAATGGTGGAGTATGAACGGAGACCTGAATTTTTTCCATTCTTTTTCGGAAGGCACTTACCAATATCAAGGAGAAGAGTTTTATGTAGGCGGTGAATCTTTTTCTTTACAATCCAAAACAATTTCGCGGTTTACTTTTTGGAATAAGCTGAATGCTCAATTGGCATTTAGCTATTCAGCACCTCGAACGACTACGCAGGGTGTGAATCGAGCGACCACAGCACTTGATTTTGCCACCAGTATTGATATCCTAAAAAACAATGGAACCATTACGCTAAATGTTAGCGATGTCTTCAACTCACGCCGTCGCCGTTCTTTTTCTGAAGATGAAACTTTCTTTTCGGAAGACAATTTCCTTTGGCAGTCACGGGCATTCGTCCTTTCTTTTCACTACCGCCTAAATCAGCATAAAAAACAAAGTCAAATTTATTCAAGTCCAATTAGAGAGGATGATGAAGAGCAATTTTGATGTAAAAAGTCAATTCTCAAGCTCTTTAA
>CAYUNA010000741.1:0-2774 GCA_964445895.1 uncultured Saprospiraceae bacterium
TCCTAAGTAATAAGTCAAGCTAATTATAATAAGTTAGCATGAGAGAATTTATCATAATTAACTTGACTTACCACTAAGACCTAACAACACATTTTATACCAATAGGCGAATCGGGTCTTCCAAAATGCCTTTAAAGGTGTTCAAAAACTTCGCACCTGTCGCGCCATCAACAACTCGGTGGTCACAAGATAAGGTAACTTTCATCATCTTACCTGGCTTCACTTTACCGTTTTTGATAATCGCTTTATCAATAATACCTCCAACTGCCATAATACATGCATCTGGCGGATTGATGATTGCCGTGAACTCTTCGATACCAAACATACCCAAGTTAGAAATGGTGAAGGTATTGCCCGACATTTCTTGTGGCTGCAATTTTTTATTTTTCGCTTTACCTGCCAAATCTCGTACTTCGACATTGATTTGCGACAAGGTTTTCATATCTGCAAAACGAATTACTGGTACTAACAAACCATCTGGTACAGCTACTGCCACACCAATATTGACGTTCTGGTTGTAGCGAATTTTATCCTCCATCCACGAAGAATTAATTGCTGGATGCTCCCGCAATGCTACTGCTGCTGCTTTGACGACCAAATCATTGAATGATATTTTTGTTGGTGCCATTTCATTTAATCGTGTTCGCAACTTCATCACTTTGCCCATATTAATTTCTACCGTTAAGTAGAAATGTGGCGCAGAAAATTTACTCTCTCCCAATCGTCGCGCAATCACTTTTCGCATCTGCGATAATGGTTCATCCGTGTAAGCATCGTCGCCACCAGAGAAGTTGAATGCAGGTACATTGGGTTTTGCCGGAGCTTCTGGAGCAGGTGCTGGAGCAGCAGGGGCTGGAGTCGCCGCTGGTGCAGGAGCAGGTGCTGCGCCATTTTTCATGAAGTCTTCAACATCTTTTTTGATGATACGTCCTTGTGGTCCACTTGCCGATACTTTTGAAATATCTACGCCAGCTTCCTTAGCCATGCTTCGCGCTAATGGAGATGCTTTCACACGGTCACCATCCGCAGCGTTTGTTTCTGCCGCTACGGGAGTCGCCGCCTCTACTTTTTCCACATGAGCAGCTTCCTTCACTTCTTCCTTATCTACTTGTCCGTTAGATTCTGCTTTACTGCCTTCCTCTGCTTCTATTGCCGCTTTCCAGTCCTCTCCTTCTTCACCAATCACTGCGATAACCGATTCTACAGGTACAGCACCTTCTTTTACAGCAATGTGCAACAGATGTCCATCCCAAAGACTTTCAAATTCCATGGTTGCTTTATCTGTTTCGATTTCTGCCAATAAATCACCGGATTCGATGGCATCGCCAACGTTTTTCATCCATCCGACGATGTTGCCTTCTTCCATCGTGTCACTCATTCGGGGCATTCTGATTACTTCAGCCATAATTCTTTTTTGATTATTTTTTTGTTCAAAATGGTCATTGGACTGTTCTGAACGCTTTGTTTTAATGAAAATGAAGCCTTATTTGGTTGGACTTTTTTTTACTAAAAAAATTAGTAATATTTATTTGAAACGCAAAAATGCAATTTTTTCCTTTTTGAATGAAAATTGATAAGTAAAACTTTTAAAAATAAATAAAGTTCATGGAAAATAGGGGTTTGATGAGGCGTTTTATAAAAATTCATGGTTGATATTGCCTATTCTGAATATTTCGCAGCGAAAACCTTTAGCTCATTATCAAATATTTGAACCAATACGACGGTTTTTAAAAGGAGAAAAATGTAAATTTTCGACCTCCAATAAAGATAGTGTGAGGTTATATCAAAAGGCCTTCTACCCGAGTGCATCCCGAAATATTCTTTTTAGACGGAGCAAAAATATTTTCATTTCGATTTCTATTAATTTCTTTACCTTGCCCATTTAAAAACAAAACACACCACCATGGAAGCTACCTTCGGAATTTGGTCACTCGTTCCTCCAATTATCGCCATTATTCTGGCAATTGCGACGCGACAAGTCTTCGTTTCGCTACTTTTTGGCATTTTATTAGGCTGGGTCATCATCAACGATGGCAATATCTGGTTAGGTTTTTTGGACACCGTGCAAGCCTTGGTTGATGTTTTTAAGGACGATGGAAGCACACGGACAATTATGTTTTGTGCACTCGTCGGGGCTTTGATTGTATTTATTCAGCGTTCGGGCGGCGTGGAAGGTTTTATTTTAAAAGTGAATAAGTTATTAGAAAAATACGAAAATAAAAAAGCGGGTAGCAATCGTATTGTTGTGCAGTTTTTGGCTTGGTTAACGGGTGTTTTGATTTTTGTAGAATCCAGTATTTCCGTGCTGACTGTGGGTGCCTTATATCGTCCTGTTTTTGATAAATTGGGGATTTCGCGCGAAAAACTCGCCTATATCGCTGATTCGAGTAGCGCACCTTCATCAATTTTGATTCCGTTTAATGGTTGGGGTGCGTTCATTATGTCGATTATTGCGGGACTAAGTATCGGCAACCCATTTTCAGTAATGATTAGCGCGATGGTTTATAACTTTTACCCAATTTTCGCACTACTGCTGGTCTTGGTTATCATTTTTACCGGCAAAGATTTTGGACCGATGGCAAAAGCAGAACGCCGTGCCCGCGAGGAAGGTAAAGTATTACCCGATGGCGCGCAACCAATGGTTTCAGATGAATTGACTTCTGTAGCCATGAAAACTGGCGTTGTGCCAAAAGCAAGAAATATGGTAATTCCCATTGTCGTCATGGTCATGATGATGCCGATAATGTTAATTTATACAGGTTGGGAAGCAGCGAT
>CAYUNA010000742.1:0-2770 GCA_964445895.1 uncultured Saprospiraceae bacterium
ACGGTATACATATTAATCCCAGTTTTTGTTTCGGTATCCAACGTGACGCAATTTTTCAAATTGCGCCTGTTCTGATTGCGTTATACTGGAAAATCTGCCGATTTTCGGAGGTCGCAATTTAAAAAATTGCGTCACGTTGGATACCGGAATTAATAAATAAACTTCAATAAGCCGCCTCGCTTTTGGGTTTTTAGGGGCGAGATTGATTGAACCCTTCACCCAAAAATCACAACCGATTCTGATTAACAATCGCCAACAACTCATCCCGATAATTCTTCCCAATCGGCAAATGTTTCTTCTGTCCTTTTTCCGTCACCTCAATCATATTTCCGACAACCGCTTCGATTTGGTCGATGCCCACGATGTACGAACGGTGAATGCGTTTGAAATATTTAGCAGGCAATTTGTTCTCCAGACTCTTCATCGTTTGTAGCGTAATTACGCGCTTGCCACCGTCCAATCGGATGATGACATAATCTTTCAAGCCCTCAATATAGATGATGTCCGAGAAATTAATTTTGATTAGTTTTTTGTCCGCTTTCACGAAAATAAAATCGTCTTCTGGCTCAGCAGTTGCAGCAGGAGCGGCACTTCCGGCACGCTTAAGGTTAATTTGTTCGATGGCTTTGTTGGCAGCTTTGACGAAACGGTCAAACGAAATCGGCTTCAATAAATAGTCAAGTGCGTTTAATTCAAACCCCTCTACAGCGTAGTTATCGTATGCGGTCGTAAAAATCGCGATAGGCGGATTGTTCAACGTTCGCAGGAAATCAATACCCGTCAATTGTGGCATTTGAATGTCTAAAAACATCAGGTCAATGTCATGAGTTTTGAGTGCTTCGTTGGCTTCAAGCGCGTTGTTGCATTTTTGCACGAGGTTCAAGTCGGGCATTTTCTCGATGTAGGTTTCCAAAACGTCTTGTGCTAATGGTTCGTCGTCAACGATGATTACATTTATCATAAATAGGCTTTTGAAGGGATCAGGGGGTCGGGAGTCAGGGGTCAGAGATTTTCTAAATGAATTTTCTGACACCTGACACCTGACTCCTGACACCTCATTGTTTAATTAAGGTCCAACTCCAAATTTACAGAATAAGTGTTGGGTGTATTCTCGATGTTTAGTTCATATTTTTCAAAGTACATCAATTCCAGTCGCCGACGCACATTTACCAGACCAATCCCTCCACTTTTTCGGCGAGTGGGCTTTGGCAGCGTCTCGGGCTTGCTATTTTCGATAAATAAATGTACCTGATTATCTTCAACATTTAAAAAAATATTCACAAACCCTTTATTGATGGTATGGTTTACGCCGTGTTTAAAGCTATTTTCCAAAAAAGGAATAAACATCAGCGGTGCAATCAACTGATTACTAATATGCCCTTGCACGTTGAAATTTATCTCCACGCCTTTGCCTTGCCGCAGCGATTCGAGGTCGAGATAGTTGCGTAGATAATGTACTTCTTTACTCAACAGTACTTGCTTTTCGTTGCATTCATAAAGCATGTAGCGCATCATCTCGGAAAGTTTGATAACAATTTCGGGAGCTTTTTCCGATTTTTTCAGCGTCAGCGCGTAGAGATTATTTAAGGTATTAAAAAGGAAATGCGGGTTGATTTGCGATTTTAAAAACCGAAGTTCGGACTGCATCGTTTGCGTTTCCAACTCTTGCTTTTCTCTTAAATGGCGCACCCAATCGGTGATTATTTTAAAAATAGTCGCCGCGCCTGCTACAAAGAAATTGGGAATAAATGACCAATTTAAATCATTGACCAAGGTGGCTTGCGCTTCAGGCATATCCCAAAATTTGAGGTATAAAATGAACGATTCCAGCGGCGTAATGATAATCACTGACAACGTTAGCAGTGCTAAATACCGTAGAAATTCTTTTTTGGTTAAATAATTAGGGATGAGATAAAACAGGTTGAAATAAACGATAAGCGCAAAAATAAACAGTCGAATCAGGTTGTTGCTAAAAATAAAAAAAAAGCCAAACTTTGACCCCATCGCCTCAACAATGGTCAAAAACATCAACATCACTATCCAAAAAAAACTATGATAGACCCACCGTTTGGTGACCAAATCATACGTTTTAGCTCGAAAGCTTTTTTGGGTAGCTGTTGACATTTAATCGTGATTAATTGACTCGTAACTCGTCGATTCTTTGTTCTTAGAAACAATCAACGATTGAACCGCTAAGGACTTTTATTTTTCCAAAAAAACGACTATTTTTTAGATAAAAGTTAAAGTCAGATAGATAAAAGAGAAATTTAATGGAAAAGAATGGAAAGTGCATCAATGTTGTGAAAGTAAGTTTTCTGCCGATTTATCTGCATGGACTACGTCTGTACCATTATTTCGAAAGTCCCGTAGATTTTTATTAAAAATCAGCAATTCTACTTTTCAAAATCTTCAAATTGGACAAAAAAATAACGGTAACTACCATCAAAAATAGGATTCGATGTCAGCTACCATCATTATAAGGTTTTGTCTTTTAGGCAGTCTCGTGTGTGATTATAATTTGTTAACAGCGTTCGCTATTGTTGTATGGGAAAGACTGCACAAACATTGTAGGAAAAGAACTAAAACCGATTGCAAAACTACAATAATAAAGCCATAAAAATCTACCATTTTTCAGGTATTTAACACATTTTAAATGGTCATTATGCGTAACAGTCAGATTTTTAAGGAATAGAATTATTATTTTTTAAAATTTTGTTTATTTCCTTTATTCCAAAAACTCAAATAAGTAACGATTAAAGAATAAATTGTG
>CAYUNA010000743.1:0-2768 GCA_964445895.1 uncultured Saprospiraceae bacterium
GTGCCTGCGGCAACGCAGGTGAGGGTTCTTGAGGGATACAAAGCGTTTTTGCAAACGCTTTTTATCCCTCAAACTCCCTTTAAGAAAATTTGAATAAACTTACTTTACAGTCTATTAAGTGCTCAAAATAAGAATTAAAATTGACTTAAAAAGCATCGTACATATTTTTTTTATACATACGTAATAAGAGCAAGTTATAGAATAAGTTCTGCAACACTATTTCCCATCACACCCAGGCTTCGCATCCAAATCCGATGCTAATCGAATATTTCCAACCCCAATATCCACGCCTTTATCGGCAGTAACCATGAATGCGGATTCTACTTTCGTCATATCAACACCAAGGTCAGCGAAGCAACTTAGGCTAAGGCGATATTCTGTCCATTCTTTGGCAGCGATACGGACAGGCAATGTTTTGCAAGCAGCATCTCCGTTACACATTCCAATATTTATTGTTGTGTTGTCTTTAAACGATTTGGCAAAGAAAGCCAATTCCATAGCTCCATTTGACTGGCGACTCATATCACTCGGCAACGCTGTACGTATTCTTAATTCATCATTATCTCCTAAAGTCCAATTGATACGCAAAGCATCTTCTTGTGCTAAATGGTCGGTTTTGCTCACAATCAAGCCGCCAACCGAAGTTGGGAAACTGCCAATCTGTTTGTCTAAGTCGCCTGTTTTCAGCCATAAACTCCAGGGTTTGACTGCCGCACCTTTATTGTAAAATTCACCAGTAGAGACTACTGCTACATCTTCTAAGCCGGACTCTTCTGAAAGTTGAGCAACTTCTTCACCGCTTTTATAAGTCAATCCATAACCTAAATCAAATAATTTCGTTGCGTCGGCTGATACCACCGCGCTACTTGGCCAAGAGAAGGACAAACGCCCCGTAAAATCATAAGACGGTTCTCTTTGGAATAATAAATCTGAGATACCGCCGCCTTCACTCCCCGGCAACCATGCTGCAACGAATGCATCAGAATTGTTGATTTCAGGATTAGTCCACATCGGACGACCAGAGAGGAATACCGATACAATTGGCGTATTTCCCCGAAATTTTTCAAGAATTTTGGTATCAAATCCAGTAGGTACAAAATCGAGGTTGACACGGTCACCTTGAAATTCTGCGTAAGGGTCTTCCCCATATATCGCAATGACAATATCCGCTTTTACTTTAGAATCACCTTTTGGAGAAAAAATCACTTTGCCTCCTTTCGCTTTCACAGCCTCTTGAATGCCCGCGAGTATCGTCTCACCATTTGGAAATTCATCATTGGTATGTCCAGTCCCCTGCCAAGACAACGTCCAACCGCCCGATGCTTTAGCAATATTATCTGCACCATCACCGATGACCATTATCGTTTTAGAAGCATCTAAAGGCAATAAACCACCGTTGTTTTTAAGTAAAACCATAGATTCGCGTACTGCCTGACGGGCGATTGCTCTATTTTTAGGCAGTCCCAAAAGTTTTTCGTTTCCAGCGTTCTCACGAGTACTTGGCGCACCTTTTTCAAAAATCCCCGAAGCGATTTTTACCCGAAGTATACGACGGACAGCATCATCTAAACGAGTCATCGGAATCGTTCCTGCTTTGACATGATTCAGCGTACTCTCATACAGTCCTCTCCAACTATCAGGCGCCATATACATATCCAAACCTGCATTCAAAGACTGCGCACAATCCGTATTCGTACAACCTGGTACTTGACCATGACCATTCCAATCTCCGACAACAAAGCCATTAAAACCTAATCTTCCTTTTAATACATCTGTCAGGAGTTCCTTATCGCCATGTAATTTTCGTTCATTCCAACTCGAAAAAGAAGCCATCACCGTTTGAACACCCGCAGGTATCGCGCTGTAGTAGCCAGCGGCATGGACATCACGTAATTCTGTTCCGCTAATTTTAGCATCTCCCTGGTCAACCCCATTTTCGGTAGCGCCATCGGCTAAAAAGTGTTTGGCACTGGAAATAACATGCCCTGTACCCATAAAATCCTTATTACCCACTCGACCTTGCAACCCGTAAACAATGCGGTCACCATACGCTTTGACAATCTCTGGTCGTTCAGAAAATCCTTCATAGCTTCTACCCCACCGAGCGTCTTGCGGTACTGCCAAGGTTGGGGCAAATGTCCAGTCGTGACCAGACACCGTAAGTTCGTGCGCAGTCACTCCAGCAATTTGCTCCATTAAATCCGGATTATTCATAGCTCCCAGTCCGATATTGTGCGGAAAAACAATAGCACCACGCAAATTGGTATGTCCATGTACCGCATCTATACCCCAAATCAGAGGAATCGCAATCTCTACACCTTCGGGGTCTATCGAAGCATTATAATACTCATCGGCTGCTGCTACCCATGCCTTCGTATCTGCATAAGGCAATGGTCCTGGCGCAGAATTCCCTCCGCTAAGGATAGACCCTAATCGATATTTTTTTACATCTGCGGGGGTGATTGAGCCGTTGTCTGCTTGAATGACTTGACCTACTTTTTGCTCCAAAGTCAACTTAGGTAAGATTTCATCTATTCGCTTTTCAATGTCTCGATTTAGCGGTATTGGTTTGATGCTTGGCCAATCTTCAGGATAGACTTGGTCGTCTGCTTTTTGTTCTGTGGTTGCTGGTTTCTCTGCCTTTTGTTCTGAAGAACAGCCTATGGCAAATAATAAGATAATACCTAAAAATGAAAAAGGTATAAATAGATATCTGGCAATATACATGTTGAGAAAAAATTAGTATTGTTAAAAATTGAGTAAAAATT
>CAYUNA010000744.1:0-2763 GCA_964445895.1 uncultured Saprospiraceae bacterium
TTTCGCGTTCCATAGAGACTGGGGGCGTAATTTTTAAACTAAAAAAGTCTCAACAGATACCTGCTGAGACTTTTTATTTTGGAATCCGTCAACCGTGGGTCGTTTACCGTCCACCGTCTAATTATTGCGCTTTTTCTTTATTCGCAAAACGAGAAGCTCCAAATTTCTTGTTAAACTTATCAATACGTCCAGCGGTATCGACAAATTTCATTTTTCCAGTGAAAAATGGGTGAGATTTGCTTGAAATCTCCAATTTAATCAATGGATATTCGTTGCCATCTTCCCAAGTAATTGTGTCCTTAGAAGGCGCACAAGAACGGCTCATAAAAGTATAGTCGCTAGAGTAATCTTTGAAAATTACTTTTCGGTACTCTTTTGGATGGATATCTTTCTTCATCTTATTTAAAATTTATCTTAAATTTCTATTTTTGCAAATGGAGCGCAAAAGTAGGCTTTTTTTTATAGTAAAACAATTTATCGCTCCATTTTTTTATCCTCTTTGACTCTACTTGCTTTTTTCCTATCTTTAAAATCACCGTTTTTAAAGTATTTCTTTTGATTAAATAAAGTATTATTCTGATATTTCATCAAACCAAAACTAAAAAAAACAGTATAAAACACTGACTACCAACATTTTAAAAAACTGGCACACCGTTCGACTATCATTTAATATCATTCTAAAGACCTAGACACATTTATTAGCGGTTTTTAAAAAATATCCCCTCGAATTCCTCGGGACGATATTCTTCCTTAAAAATCATTCAAGAATCGACTATTCAAGAATTTTTTAAAAAAGAGTATCGGGGAGAAATATTTAGCTGCTTGCAGATATGTTCTGGAATAATCTCTAATACTACACGCAATATCTACAAATCTTCTCAATTTTATCGACATGAATACACAAGAATTTAATACCTCGTTTGCTCAATTGAACCCTATGTTGTTCTCGTTTGCGATGAGCATGACACGCAATACGACTGACGCTAAAGACTTAATGCAAGAGACGGCTTTACGCGCCTATCAACATTTGGACAGATTTGAATCCGGGTCAAATTTTAAGGCATGGGTCACAACGATAATGCGAAATTATTTTATATCAACTTGCAGAAAGAAGAAAACTCGTAACCGGGTTTTAGCTCCCATTGACGATTTTTTATTTGCTGTAGAAAATAAAGGAACGAGTGCAGAAGTATCTTCAACTTTGCTCAAAAAAGAATTGGAAGGACTCTTAAATAAACTCTCTGAAGAGCATCGAACCCCATTTTTGCTACACCACAGAGGCTTTCATTATGATGAAATTTCGAAGCAAATGAATATTCCAATGGGAACGGTAAAAAGTCGAATTTACTTTGCAAAAAAGAAGTTGCGGACAATGATTGTACAGCATTATGGAGAGGAATTGCGTGTTGCTTAAACGTTAGGAAATATTCTAATCATTACTGCATCACCAACTGCCCCATCGCCTCCAATTCCATCATATTGTCCAGGGTTTCCATGAATTTTTCAGGATTTTGAAAGCCCACCACCTTTTCTAATAATATGCCATCTCTGTCTAAAAACAATGCGGTTGGATAAGCTTTCAAACCATAAAAATCTTGTAATTGCGTCATTTCATTAGAACTGAATTCTACGTCTATTTTTACAAAATGCTCTTGCAAAAACGCTGCGATTGCTGAATTTTCGTAGGTTAGCATTTCCATTTTTGCACACATTGGACAGCTATTCATTTGACAATTCACCAATACCAATTTTTTATTTTCTGCTTCCATTAATCTTACCGCGTCTTTAATCTGCTGCATTTGAAAAACGTCGGTGGATTGGAAGCTCGTTGCAAACACGCGAGTTGAATCAGGTTTAGGTGGTTTTGGTGTTTCATTTTTTAAATATAAAAATAACAAACCACTCAAAATTGCCCCAGCCACAATCGTCGCGGTCAACATCAGCCAATTATTTTTACGAGGCATTTTCGAAGAGTTTTTTGGTAAGTTTTCATCTAATCTTTCCCAAATATTAGCAGATGGATTCGCCTCAAAGTTATCAACTTCTTTTTTTATAAAATCGTCAAAATTATTTTTAGAATTTTCCATTTTTAAATATTCATTCTTTGTTAAAACTACACTACTCGTTCTTTCCATAAAAGTTCTTGCAATAATCGCCGCGCCCGGGTATATTGCGACCGTGAGGTACTTTCTTTAATTCCCAATTTTTCACTAATCTCTTGATGCGAAAAACCTTCGATAGCGTACAGGTTGAAAATCGTCTGGTAGCCACTTGGCAATGCTTGAATCATCGCAACAATTGCCGCTCTTCGAATGCTTTGAAAGACAACAGGTTCAACTTCTATTTTATCAATAATCAGCTCATTATCAACATTTTGAAAATTAAAACGTGCCTTTTTGCGCAAGTGCATCAGTGCAGTATTGACCATTACTTTTCGAATCCAACCTTCCAACGGCCCTTTGAAATTAAACTGCCCCAAATCTCGAAAAACCTTCATAAATCCATCCAGCAAAACATCCTCTGCTTCCTCACGTGTCTGCATGTAACGTAGGCAAATACCAAACATTTTGGCCTTGTATTTTTCATACAATTCCTGCTGTGCGCCACGCTGATTGGCGAGACATTCCCGAACCAATTGTTGTTCGTTTTTCATGATTTTGAATCGTTCACTCCATAACAAAGGTGCAGTTTTTTCTTAAAACGCTGCATCTTAGGAACGCGAAGTAAATAACTTAACATTCTTGAGAGGATATTTTGTTCTCA